>JAAFJT010000049.1 GCA_013298955.1 Chitinophagales bacterium | reverse complement strand
CTACAAATATTGCGGTGCTACGCACCTCAAACGCGGGTTTTAATTCTAATTTCTACAAATATTGTGGTGCTACGCACCTTTTTGATTTTGTGGGTAGTCGATAGGGACGCAAGTTTGGTGTATAAAAAAGGGCATCCTATAAAAAATACCCACACTAATAATTTTTTTGTAAATTTGTCGCAAAATAATGTATAGATGTTTCCGAAATATGATGTGATAATAGTTGGCGCGGGTTGTGAAGCGGCGGTAGCGGCGGCGAATATGGGGTCGAAAGTGCTTTTGGCAACGATGAATATGCAGACGATTGCGCAAATGTCGTGCAATCCTGCGATGGGCGGCGTTGCAAAAGGGCAGATTGTGCGCGAAATCGATGCACTTGGAGGCTTCGGGTATCGTGACCGACCGCACGATGGTTCAATTCCGAATGTTAAATCGTTCTAAGAGTACCACGATGTGGAGTCCGCGTGCGCAAAGTGACCAGATGGCATTTGCGGCGGAGTGGCGCAGCATGCTCGAAAACACCCCAATATTGACTTTTGGCAAGAGTTGAATGGATTGATTGTCAAAAATGGACGGGTGTGTGTTGTTGTATGGGATATGGCTTTGCCCTATTCCATACAACAACACTGATGCCACAATATGGGTATCAAAAAGTATATTGCCGAATAAGGATAACCAAAACAACTTCGCTTTCAGCCCCGATACGCTCAATTAGATAAATTGGTCATCTCTATTTCAATTCTAATGGAACTCATCACCTTTTTTCAAAAAATGCAATAAAAATAATGAACAGTCGTTAAAAACGCAGTCCGATTGAATTATCAAAACAAATCAGCTCGGAACAAACAGTCAAAATTTGAAACACATAGAGCAAATCAATCGCATGCGTCACACAAAAATTTAAATGGAATTTTCCAAATCAAATTTTGAACGGATGCGGTGAATTAGGCAACTTATGTGTTTTAATAATTTAATGGGAAAATCCAAAATCCGCATAACTCAGATGTTAAAAAGGCTACTTT
Organism: Chitinophagales bacterium; assembly: GCA_013298955.1. Taxonomy (GTDB): domain Bacteria; phylum Bacteroidota; class Bacteroidia; order Chitinophagales; family Saprospiraceae; genus JAAFJT01. The sequence goes on along the minus strand of JAAFJT010000049.1, from coordinate 33,444 downwards.
CCGTTTTAGCTTGCACCACCATAGCGTCCCTTAGTGGGGCACTTTTGGCACAACTCCCCGAACAAGCGCGCATGTCGAACTCAACGGCTGTTCGGCGACTTTCGCCCCAAGCCTGTGCAGACCAAAATGCTGGTTCGACGGTTCGTTCCTTAGGGGCGGGCGCGAAATCGAATGATAAACACTTTTTGTGTGCAGGCGATAGCTTGGTCATTGTGCATCAACAGAATCAAAATCTTTCCAATGATCCTGACCTCACTACACCAGCAGGGATTGGTTATGCTTTTTACAACTGTGAGCCGACCATTTCTGGGCTACGGTATCAAGATATTCGAGATGGGGATGCTTGTTTAAATCGCCAAACTATTCTCTTAAATGGTGTGCCAACTGCACCAGTAGGTGGTTTTTGGTCTTCGTATGGACAAATCAATGGTAATCATACCTTTGTAAATACGGGCGCGATTCAACGATTGTATAACAATAATGCGCCGAAAAAACTCTATTTCGCACCGATTACGATTGATGATTTTGCAGGTAGGCAGTGGACAGGGAACTCTTGTACGAATGCCAATATCCGCGATATTCCAACGCCTTTGGATTCGTTCAGTGTTGTTTATTTGAATAAAATCAATGCAACGAATATTACTTATAATTATGGAACGTTGACTGGGCAATTTGCGGTGTCAGGTGGTTTATCAGAATACAATAATAGTAATTATACGATTACGATTCAAAGAACGTCGAGTAATGCCATTATAGGTTCGGTCACGAGTGGCGCGGCGCGGCATAATGGTACAGTTTCGGTGACAGTGCCACAAGCGGGTAGTTACACTGTGACGATTACAGATGGAAAAAGTTGTGAAAAAGTGTTTTCCATGCACTTTCCAGTCATTGAATTGAGCATTTCAAACGATACCGTACCGCGTCAAGGCGACACTTCTTGTGTGAAAATAACGGCACGCGGTTTCAATAATATTATCACGTTAGAAAGCAATTTTACGTTTAATCAAACTTTATTGCAATTTACAAGGGCGCAAAATTTCAATCTAACGGGGATGGATGGCAATTCCTTTTCCAATACGGCTCCCGGTATTATAACCGTATCTTGGGGACCCAATGCAGCAGGTATTACCCGTCCTGATAATACGGTTTTATTTGAACTTTGCTTTGTCACCTTAGGTTCGACGGGAACGCTCACGCCGGTTCGTTTTTCAGATACGTTGAATCCTATTGAAGTTTATTACAATAATCCAGACCCATTGAATCGAAGAATGGGCGTTGTTCTCAAAAATGGAGGTGTTTTTATCGGCAATCGAGTGTTTTCGATTGCAGCACAAGCGGATAGTGTACCTTGTAGTGGCGGTTTTAATGGACGCGTTTTAGTAACACCTGTCGGCGGTTCTGCGCCCTATACTTATAATTGGACGGGTCCAAATGGTTCCAATGGAAATGGCAATATTCAACGCTCTGGCGACCAATTAATTATTGGAGGTTTGGCAGCAGGTGCTTATAACGTGTCGGTTACAGACGCTTTTGGCGGTCGAAAAGTAACCAATGTGGCGGTTGGCGAACCTGCGGCAGCACTTTATGCGGTCATGGTGACGACGAATATTCGGTGTTTTGGCGATACAACAGGGGTTTTACGGCTTTCAACCTATGGCGGTGGTACTGCACCTTATCGATTTAGTTGGTCTAATTCGGTGGATTCGGTCGGCACGGCGGTCAGTCGTTTGCGGGCAGGAGCTTATACAGCCACCTTGACGGACGCACGCGGTTGTACCTATTCGTTGCCCGGTACGATTGGCGTACCACAACTACGGATTGTCACCAAAAGTGCCGATGATGCGGTTTGTCTTGGGGTCAACAATGGGGTAGCGCGTATCTCTGCGATGGCAGGTGGTACGATTCCCAATGGTCGATACGTTTTTCAATGGAGTAATGGCGTTCAACATACAGGCGTAACGGATGAATTAATCAATTTAGCCCCTGGACGTTATTTTGTAACGGTTTCGGATAATAACAATTGTCCAGTCAGAGATACGTTTAACATCTCTTTTTCTCGACAATTGGCATTGAATGTTGTCAAAGGGAATGTGACGTGTGCAGGACAAAATAATGGGGTTATCAATGTGCTTGCTTCCGCAAATGGTGGTTCGGAGCGCACGCCTTATACGTTTGTTTGGTCTGCCAATGCAGGTACGCCGATTACGACTTCGCCGACTTCCGTAGTCAATCGATTGGGCGGCGGCACTTATACGTTGACTACTCGCGATGCAGATGGTTGTCGGATTGATAGTTCTTTCATCATTACAACCCCCGATTCGATTAAAATAGATACTCAAGGCGTTAGAAATGAGAGTTGTTTGGTGGGTGGAGACGGTTTTGCGCAAGTTCGAGTGACAGGCGGCAGACCCAATTTGGGGAATTATCGCTATGTATGGAGTCGTTCTGCCAATGATACTTTAAGAAATTTATCAGGTTTGATAGCGGGCAGTTACACGGTGACGGTAACGGATTCCGTAGGTTGTAGTGCATCCAAGACCATCACGATTTTAGTGCCACAGAAACCCATTATTTCCCGAATTGATACGGTTAGACCTAAATGTTACAATACTCCAAATGGTCGATTGATAGCTATTGCCGTTCCTGCGGCGGGTGGCGGAGCGATTCGGAGTTACAGATGGAGTACAGGGGCAGTTGGCGATACCTTGTCCAATGTTGGGGGCGGCGTTTATACCGTCACCGTAACAGATGCCAATGGTTGTACGAAAGTGGATTCACAACGATTGATTCCGCCAGCGCGGGTTGAGATTGATACCGCAAGAGACGTAGTAGAAAATCCAGATTGTCCGGGACGGATGAATGGTAGAATCATCATTCCGGGTAAAGGCGGCGTTGGTTCTCCGTACACTTATCAATGGTCTGCTGGACAAAATACGACGAATACGGTTTTTGCTCAATTGTCCGCAGGCATTTACCAATTTACGATTTCAGATAGAAACGGCTGTTCTTCCACTGCATCTTATGCTTTGGTTGACCCAGAGTCGATACGGGTGCGTTTTTCAGACCCGAAAGAAGTGAGTTGTTTTGGCGTTTGTAATAATAATCGGAGTGATGGAGCGATTACCGTACGCGCTTCGGGCGGTACTTCGCGGTCAGGTCGCTACTCGTTTACATGGAGTTCGGGCGAAACAACGCCATTATCCGATACGAGTCGGGCGATTGCATTATGTCAAGGCAAACAATATGTAACGGTTGTGGATGACCAAAACAATTGTTTCATCATTGATTCTACCTTCCGCGTTCCGACACGGGACTCATTCAGTTTCAATACTTTAGCGATTACGCCGCCGTCTTGTAATGGTAAAAAAGATGGTCGAGCGTCTTTAAATGTATTGGGCGGTTCAACGCCATATCGATATGCTTGGACGGGCGGATTGAGCAGCACCAATTCCATCGTCAATGTGGGCGCGGGTAATTACACCTTATTAGTGACCGATAGAAATCAATGTACTTTTAGCATCGGACTTACGGTCAATCAACCTGATACGCTCAAACTTGATACGGTTAGGCGATTGACCAATCATGTCACCTGTTACGGTTTAACAGATGGTCAGATAGTGGTTCGGCGCAGAGGGGGCAATGCAGGGCGTACCACTTATACTTGGTCAACTCCGCAGGGGTTAGATTCATTGGCAACGAATTTGAAAGCGGGCGCGTATGCCATCACTGCAACAGATATAAATGGTTGTCGGGATTCGATGGTTTATACCATTTTGCAACCCGATTCGATATTCTTTTTCATGCAGCGACCCTCTCAGCCGCGTTGTAATGGTCAATCGACCACCATCAAAGTGGATACCGCTTATGGGAGTACAGGACGTTATCCGTTTTTAGTCTCATTGGATAATAGTGTTGCGTACCCAGTTGGGTATTATATGCCGACCTATGCAGGAACGCATCAATTGACGATTATTGAACAAACCACAGGTTGTACCTTAGACACGACGATTACGATTACGGAGCCACCTGCGGTCAAAGTCGATTTTGATAGCTTACCAAATAATCCCGGACAAGTGCGGTTGAAAGTTGGTTTAGGCGATAGTTTGCGGTTGAAACCGAATGTAATCTCCTCATTACCAATTGATTCCGTTGTTTGGACACCGAAAGCCTTTTTATCCTTTTCTGGAGACCCACTCCGCCCTTGGGTCAAACCGTATGATGATATTATGTATAAATTGACGGTTTATGATGTCAATGGTTGTGAAGGTTTCGATGAAGTGACCGTGGAATTGGAGCGCAATCGAAATGTATTTGTGCCTAATATATTCTCGCCGAATGGGGATGACAAAAACGATTATTTCCAACCGTTTACAGGTTTGGGTGTTGTGCGAGTCAATTATATGCGGGTTTTCGATAGATGGGGCGAATTGGTGTATCAAACCCAAAATATTCCTGCGGGACAAGATTCCAATGTGGGTTGGGATGGTACGTTCAGAGGACGAAAAATGGATTCAGGCGTGTACGTCTATATCATGGAAATCGTTTTTGAAGACGGGCAAATTTTGTTATATCGCGGCGATGTGAATTTATTGAGGTACTAATGTTTCGGAAGTCGTTTCTGGAAATTTAGTAATAAACGTGCGGCAAGTGGCAAACTTGCCGCACGTTATGTTTAGACAGCTTTTTGAAGGCATCACGCCTTTATTTATTTTACAATCAATTGATAATCAATTAGATATGTGGTAAAAAATCATAGGCACTTGTCCAATTGATATTGGGATAGCGACTGTTATCAAGTGGGTTATTCTGCGCACTGAACATACTGTGCATATATTGACTGCCTTGCCATTTTGGATAAAGTTCATGCTCGCCTTTTGGATTTTCTGCTCGCGCTTTTTTATTATACGCCGAAAGTCCTTCTAAACTGCCCATCGAAATCAACCGAAATGTTGTCTTTTTTAAGGCACTTGCCATTGCAACCAATTCATTCGGGCTAATTTGAAAACTGGCAATGCGTAAAATTTTGGGAGCTGTCACATCTAATGCGGCGGCAGCAGTAAATTCAGCAACATTGTTTTTGGTTGTAAAATCAACTGCAAAATCGGGGTTATTGCCCCAATAACCGATACTATTTTCTTTTAAATTATAAAAAGGCGTGTTATAAGCCAAAATATTGGCAAAAGCACCGTTCATAATGGATGTTGACGCAATCGGCGCATGCTCCAGTTTTTCGTGAAACGCTTTTCGTAAATCGAAATTTCGATTTTCACCTTCGGGCAGTTGCGTAAAATCAGTTGAGAAGTCGGAAGGAATGAAACGAGGCACACCCGCAGCAACGGCTGCGTCTAACAAGACCGATTGAGCATCCACAATCGTATCGCGCAAACCCGCAAGGGCTGAAACAACACAGGTCACGCCTTGACATGCTTGCGTAAGGTCTGCCAAATTGTACGTTTCCATGCTCACAACCCGCACACCCATTTTAACGAGTGCTTCTACTTTTGCCTTATCGCTTTTGTGGCGCACCACTGCAATTACAGGTGCTTTTTTTTGAAGCAATGATTGGATGATTTTATTCCCTAAATCACCTGTTCCGCCCGCTACTAAAATGGAATGATTCATTTTGAATATGATTATTTTGTTCGCAAAACTGCATCTTGTATGGTAAAACTAACGCACGCACAACAATTCAAATCCTATAATAGTTTTAGTAGTCCGTAAAAACATTCAATGTACGGATTTAATGGATTTTCACGAAGCGGGGCATCCATTCATTGTCTCGCAAAGGCATCGCATGTGCGCCACTTACATTATTAACTAACCCAAGTTGCGCGGTAGGCGGCTTCGCCGCCGAAAAGAGGGAGATGGGGACGTGTGTGTGTTGTTTTTTGGAAGGGGGCTTTGCCCCCTTCCAAAAAACAACACACACACGTCCCCAGAAAGTCTTTTTTCTGCCTAAAACGGTATTACCCCGCAACTTAGGTTAATTATAAAAACAAATTATTTTAAATATGAATCATTTGATACACGAAACCAGTCCGTATTTGCGCCAACATGCGCACAATCCTGTCGAGTGGTACGCTTGGAAACCTGCTGCTTTTGCCCGCGCAAAGGCTGAAAACAAACCGATATTGGTTAGTATCGGCTATTCGACTTGTCATTGGTGTCACGTCATGGAGCGCGAATCTTTTGAAGATGTTGATACGGCTGATTTTATGAATAAGCATTTTATAAATATCAAAGTCGATAGAGAAGAGCGTCCTGATGTGGATCAAATTTACATGGAGGCTTGCCAAATCATTTCGGGGAGTGGGGGCTGGCCCTTGAATGCGTTTTTGACTCCTGAAGGTCGTCCTTTTTTTGCAGGGACGTATTATCCGCCCGCACCTGGTTATCAGCGTCCTTCTTGGCGGCAAGTTTTGGAAAATCTGTCCAAAGCGTTCCAATCGAATCGCGCTATGGTGGAAGAACAAGCGGCTAAAATGACAGAAATGATTCAGCATTCAGATAAGAATATGATTCATAAAATTGATTTAAATCCAAACGATTTGATTGATAATCAATGGTTTAAAAAGGATTTATTACAAAAAATATATAAAAATTTATACAATCGTTTTGATAGAGAAGAAGGTGGTTTTGGGGGCGCACCGAAATTTCCAAGTACGATGAGTTTGCAATATTTGGCGGAATATTATTTTTATGAAAAAACGCCTGCGGCTTTAAAACACTTGAATTTGAGTTTGGTCAAGATGATTCAAGGTGGGATTTATGACCAAATTGGCGGTGGTTTTGCGCGATATGCGACCGATGCCGCTTGGTTGATTCCACATTTTGAAAAAATGTTGTATGATAATGCGTTGATTATCAGTGTTTTAGCAGATGCGTATCGGTTGACTTCAAAAAAGATTTATAAAGAAACAATTGAAGCTACTTTGGCATTCGTACAGCGAGAAATGACTGCAAAACAAGGTGGATTTTACGCGGCGTATGATGCGGATTCCGAAGGCGAAGAAGGCAAATTTTATGTTTGGGACATGGCTGAAATCAAAACAATATTGGGTGCTGATGCCGATTTATTTTGCCAATATTATGGTTGTGTGGAAGGCGGCAATTTTGAAGGACAAAATATTCTTTGGCGACCTTATGAAGAAACCGAAGAAGATGAACTTTTTGATGGTTTAGAGCCTTCCAAAGCACATAAAATATTGCAACAAGCAGGAGAAAAACTATTGAAAGTACGTGCCAAACGCATCCCGCCGAGTTTAGATGATAAATTGATTTTGTCTTGGAATGCGTTGATGATTTCGGCTTATTGCAAAGCCTATGTCGCGCTTGGGCATCCTGCGTACAAGGCAGAAGCGACGGGGCAAACGGAATTTATTTTAAACAATTTTGTGCAAGATGCGCCTGATGCACTCTGGCATACGATGCAATATGACGCGCCGCAAAAACACTTGATTCCACAATATGATGCGTTTTTAGATGATTATGCGTTTTTTATAGAATCGTTATTAGCATTATATGAAATTACGTTTGATAAAAAGTATTTATATCAAGCGCGGCAGTTTACCGATAAAGTGATTGAACATTTTTGGGATGAAAACCAACATTTATTTTATTTTACATCGGCACAACAAAAGGATATTTTGTTGCGCAAAAAAGATTTATACGATAGCGCAACGCCTTCGGGCAATAGCACAATGGCAAAAAACGTATGGCGATTAGGACACTTTTTGGAACGCACTGATTATAAACAATTGGTTATCAAGATGTTAGCGTCAGTTCAAGCCTCCGTTGAAAAATATCCAACTTCTTTTTCAAAATGGGCATCTACGTTTCTAAATGTCATTCAGCCCACTTCGGAGATTGCGATTTTGGGCGAACATGCTTTTGCACAAGCTAAAATTTTGCAAAAACATTTTTTACCAAATACCATTTTAATGGCTTCGGTCGGCGCGGAAGAAGATTTGCCTTTATTGAAAAACCGATTTGTAGCGGGTAAAACGTTGTTTTATTTGTGTCAAAATGCAAGTTGCCGAATGCCTGTGGAAACGATAGATGAATTATTAAAAATGTTAAATTGAATCGTATTAAGGAGTTAAAGTTAAAAGCTAAAAAATTGATTTTCAAGGTATTATAACGTTTGGAGGGTTTGAAACCCTCCAAACGTTGTTGCCGATTTTTTACGTTAAGTTTCAAACTTGACGCAAGTTTATTTCACGGTGCGTATCAAATGGCGCAATACGCTTTGACCGCAAGAATCGCTTTTTCCGAAATCCAAAAATGAATCATCAATGGCGAATTAGAAGCATCTGAAAGCGTTTCAGTCAAAAAAAATCTTTGTAAGGTTGATTCGCTCTTCATATTTCCTTTTTTTAAATAAGCGCGCACTACTTTTTGGAGCAAATCATTCCTCCTTTTGACATCATGTACCTCATAAATAGGAAAATCGCCATAAGTATTGATGAAATCTTGCGCCCTTTCATCCGTTTTGTTAGTATAATCAAATTCGTTGAAAAATTGACCTCCAAACGCGGCTTGAAAAAAAGTAGCTTCTACATCAGACGCATCACTCTTTTTTGCATATCTTTTGAAATACGACACACTATTTTCTTCATATAAGATTTGGCTCACTTGTTCATCTGTGATGAAGTCAATATTGCGAAAAAAAGCCAGTAATTCCACAAAACCTGCTTGAACAAGCGTTTCAGGATGGAATGAAAAAGGCGTATCGGTACAAAAAAGGGCTATTTTTTCCAATTTAGTACCTGTATCATTCAAATTATATAATTTTTGCTCTAAGGCTAAAAGTTCCTGAGTTAATTTAGGGGCAGCCTTTTTTTCTTGGAAACGCGCCGCATAGAGACTTAAAAAAGTAGGAATGCTCATGTTAAAACGTTGTTGAATTTTGAATTAGGATTTTTAGGATTGATAAGATTCATTTAGGATGAAATCCTAATTAAATCTTATCAATCCTAAAAATCCTAATTCAAAAATTATTGAATTTCAATACTTTGGGTCAAATTCTTAGGCTCTACTTTTGGAATCGTCAAGGTCAAAACACCTTGTTCGTAAGCAGCCTTGATTTGAGTTGCGTCCACATTTTCGGGCAATTGAAAATTTCTTTTGAACGTTGAATAATTAAATTCACGTCTTGTATAACGCGTTTCAGTTGGATTCGGCGTTTCGGTTTCGGCTTTTTGAGTTGCCGAAATCGTCAATTGTCCTTTTTCCAGATGGATTTTGAATGCCTCTTTCGACAATCCAGGTGCCGCTAATTCGATTTTAAACGAATTGGCATTTTCAATAATATTAACCGCAGGATGCGTGTGCGCGAAATCAGCAGCACCTACAAAATCGCCTAATACATCGCCAATATTGCGGTGAAGCACTTCATCAAACAAATGATTAACGGTTTGAAGGGCGGCAGGCGCGAACGGATTGAACTTTACAAATCTCATGATTTTTTAATTTTCAGTTTTTAGAAATCTTTTTTGGAAGCCATCTTTCCGATGACTTTTATCCTTATGCAAGGCGCGTACCATTGCGAAAAAAAAAATTTTTAAAGCCAAAATGACTTGTTTTATTGAAAAATACATGACATTTTGTCAAAAAAATTAAAAAACAAATGACATTTTGTCTAAAAAAGATAAATTGAAAATTTCCTGACTACTATGCCGTTTGCGAATTTGTTATACACCCGATGCAATACAATTTTGTTATCTTTGCAAACGATTTGCGATACATTCGCGCACTATTTTAAATCAAACTTGCATCGACCATCATGGCTTATGACGCTATCCGAGAAGAAGAATTAAAAAACAAAGTCGCTAAAGATTTTTTCAATGCCTTTGATTGCACCAAAATCATGGGCAATCTTGATTTTTGTGTCACCTTGCCCACTGCAACGAAAGCGCCAAACGCGCTTTTTGAAACCGAATCGTTTTTTTGGGCGGAGGCGAAAAAAGGCAAAGCCGAAATTACGAAATCGATGGTGCAGCTCATTCTCACGGTGGGCAAAGCCCGCACGTTTGATACCTATTTGCCGCCTGCTTTTCTGGGGGCGTTTGATGCGGAGAAAATCGCTTTCATGCCGTATAATGACATTCAAGCCCTTTTTTATCAAAACGATTTTAATTGGAATGTCACGCCTTCAAATCCTGATACCAAAGAGTTTAAACAAATTTATCATACCATTGTCCAAAATATGGAAGATAATGCGTTGGTTTATTTTTTTGAAACCGATGCAGCCGATTTGCGCCAATTTATCAAAAACAATTTTAGGGCGGGTCAATCCGCTACGTCCAAAATCCAGATTGATAAGAATAATTTTATCGTCATTTACAATAAGTGGCTTGCGTCGGTCAAACCTTCAATTGCGTTGAATTGGGATTTAGCGCAGAAAAAAGGCATTATTAATGGCGATTTTTATCTTGCCGATTTGCTTTCCCAAGAAAATCAGACGCTCAAAGATAAACTTTTTGTGTTGCTTCAAAAATCCAAATACGAATTAGACCGCAATTTGGACGAAACGGGCTTTTTTTCACAAAAAACAGCCTCTTTCAACGATAAGCAAAAGGCGCATAGTCAGTTTTGGAACAAATATGAACGCCCGCCCAAGCCCGAATATTGGGATTACATCGTGCAACGCCGCGATTTGCTCGTGCCACAGGATGTGCGCGAACGCAAAGGCAGTTTTTTCACGCCGCAAATTTGGGTCGAACTGTCGCAGCGATATTTGACCGATGTGTTGGGCGATGATTGGCAAGATGCGTATTTTATTTGGGATTGCGCCGCAGGAACGGGCAATTTATTGACGGGTTTGGTCAATAAATATCGCATTTATGCTTCCACACTCGACCGTCAAGATGTGGATGTCATCAAAGACCGCATCAAAAATGGGGCGAATTTGCTGGAAAACCATGTTTTTCAATTCGATTTTTTGAATGATGACTTTGATAAATTGCCTAAAAGTTTGAAAGACATCATTAATGACCCCGAAAAACGGAAAAAATTGGTGATTTACATCAATCCGCCGTATGCGGAACATGGTAGTAGAACAACTATCGCGGCACACGGGGAACATAAAACAAGTGTATCGACTACAAGCAAAGTCTATAATAATTTTAGCAAAGATGTTGGTACAGCAATGCGGGAACTTTTTGTACAATTCTTTGTGCGTATTTATAAAGATATTCCTGACGCGAAACTGGCTTCATTTAGTACCTTGAAGTTTGTAAATTCTCAAAATTTTTTAAAATTTCGACAATACTTTAAGGCTGAATATAAAAAGGGATTCATTTGCAAAGCCAATACTTTTGATAATGTTAATGGTAATTTTCCAATTGGTTTCTTAATTTGGGATTTAAACCATAAACAAGATGTTGTAAAAGTGGAGGTAGATGTAACTTTGAATGATGACCAATTAAAAACATCTTGGAAAGTAGGAGTGAAAACATTTTATTCATTTGGAGCAAAGGATTTTATAAGTGGTTGGTTGCGCCAATTTTATGATAATAAAAATGATAAAATTGGTTATTTAATTTTGCCCGGAGTGGATATGCAGCAACAAAATGGTGTTTATATAACTTCTAAACCAACTGAAAGCGATATTAAGCAGCATAAAACAGCTGGTATTACCAAAATAAATCTCATTGAAATGTCTATCTATTTATCCATTAGGCAATGTATCGAATCCACTTGGATAAATAACCGTGACCAATTTTTATATCCAAACAAAAGTTGGCAAAGCGATACTGAGTTTCAAAATGATTGTTTAACTTATACATTATTTAGCAATAACATTCAATCGAAATATGGCACGAATCATTGGATTCCGTTTACCGAAATGGAAGTGCATCCGCGAGAAGCGTTTGAAAGCCACTTTATGACCGATTTTATCAAAGGGAAAATCAAAAAAGAAGCTCCACGAGACATCTTTGACGCGCCGCCCACCTCGAAAAAAGAGCCATTGGCGTTTTCGGAGGAAGCGCAAGCCGTGTTTGCCGCAGGTAAACATTTATGGCAATACTATCATCATCAACCGAATACAAATGCAAATGCGTCGTTATATGACATCCGCGAGTATTTTCAAGGCAGAAACGACACGGGCAAAATGAAGGTCAAAAGTGAAGATGAAACCTATATGAAATACATCAAATATTTGCGCGAACAATTACACGTTTTAGAAACCAAATTGCAACCGAAAGTATATGAATATGGATTTTTGAAAGCATAAACTTCGATTGATTGCGTGTATATACTTTGCGTCGGGTGGTTTTGCGATACTATTGGAACGCGGACGACGCGGATTAGGCGAATTTTCACGGATTTTTTTCAAGATTCCCGAATTTTGAACTGAATACAAAAAAAATCCGCGAAAATCCGCCCAATCCGCGTCATCCGCGTTCCAATAGTATTGGAAAACCACCCGACAAAGTATCTTTTCAATTCAAAAATTCCAATACAAAGTGCGGCAAGTTGCAACTTGCCGCACTTTTTTCCACCAATCTATCCTTTGCGTTGGGTGTTTTTGCGATACAATATTGGAAAACCACCCGACAAAGTATCTTTTCAATTCAAAAATTCCAATACAAAGTGCGGCAAGTTGCAACTTGCCGCACTTTTTTCCACCAATCTATCCTTTGCGTTGGGTGTTTTTGCGATACAATGGGAACACGGATAACGCGGATTAGGCGAATTTTCACGGATTTTTTCCTGAATTGGCACTGAATTTCAAAAAAAATCCGTGCGAATCCGCCCAATCCGCGTCATCCGCGTTCCAATAGTATCGCAAAACCACCCGACGCAAAGTATATCCTTTCACAAATAGGCAAGGTCTTCATTTTCAGCAAACATCATTTCGCGCACCTCTGCCGCAACATTCCGAATCGTCAAAAAATTCTGATAGATTTGTTGTCGCAAATGAGTTTGTGAAATGTTGAGTTGTTCTGCCGCAAACGCATAGACCGTTTTAATCGGAATCGGTTTTGCATCCGTTTCTAAAAACAACCGTTCCATCGGAACATGTCGAATCCATTTACTCGCATTAGAATTGCTTCGCAACAAAGCACTACCAATAGATATGTATAAATCATTATCAATCAATGTTTTCAAAACATGGGCATTGTTATTAAAACCATGAATCACCCAAGGGACTGCGGGATTTAACTTTTTTTTCAAAGCAACCACTTCATTAAAGGCTTTCACGCAATGAATCACGACAGGTTTGCCCACCGTTTCCGCCAACAAAACCTGTCGTTCAAAGACCTCCTTTTGGAAATCCAATGGAATTTCAATGGTTTTATCCAATCCACATTCGCCGATTAAGAGCATATTCGGTTGCTGACTCAACATCGTTAATTGCGTCATTTGCATTTCCAAAACCGATTCGTCCAACCAATAGGGATGCAAACCCGCCGAACCATATCCATCTAAATTTGCTGCCTCCACAAAAAATTGTTGCGCAAAATTGCGAATAGAAATCACATCTGCATTTTCTTCATACTGATGTGTGTGAAAATCAATCCATTTCATGCTTTTAGAAGTATTGGTTAAAGCAATTTGTTGTTATTTTGATACCACAAAAATAAGCAAAAAAAGCGTAAGTTTATTGTTTTTTTGGGTATATACTTTGCGGCGGGTGGTTTTAGATACTATTGGAACGCGGATGACGCGGATTGGGCGAATTTTCACGGATTTTTCCTGAATTTCAAAAAAAATCCGTGAAAATTCGCCCAATCCGCATCATTCGCGTTCCAATAGTATCCAAAACCACCCGTTATGGTTTTCGTTTTATAAACAAATTTTGACTGACTTTGGGACTAATCACTTGTTCCGCCCCTTGATTGATGCGAATCCGCATCGAACCGTCATATTCAAAATATTCTGCAATTTCTATAATTGTTCCCAAATTCAACGCTATTTTATCCAAATATTTTAAAAAAATCGATGAATCTTCCTGTACGCCGACCAAAACACCACTTTCGCCCACAGCCATCTCGCTCAATAACACTTGTTGCCGCGCCGTAAAATTGCCTTGCGCATCTGGAATCGGGTCTCCATGCGGGTCAAAACGCGGATGTCCCAACAAGGCATCCAAGCGTTCCACCAATTCATCCGACTGAATATGTTCCAATTGTTCGGCAATATCATGGATTTCATCCCAAGCAAAATGCAATTTTTCATACAAAAAAGTCTCCCAAAGGCGGTGTTTGCGCACCATTTTTCGCGCTAATTGAAGCCCCGTATCGGTCAAAAAAACACCTTTATTTTTTTCATAATGTATAAATTGTTTATTAGCAAGTTTTTTAATCATATCCGTAACCGAAGCGGCGGCAGTGTGCATAGCCGCCGCAATTGCATTCGTGCCTGCGTGTCGATTATCGCGTTCTGTGATTTTATAGATAATTTTTAAATAATTCTCTTCTGTTTGACTCATCCCAAGTTTCAAAGTAGGAAATGAAAAAATAATATGAATCCGCAAATTTGCACGTTTTTTTTTAAATCGCGTAATTCAATCAATTTATTATTTTTGCGGTCTGAATTACGTTTTTTGGGATTTTTAAGATTTTATCCTAAAAAATGCTAAAAGTTAACCCTAAGTAAGTAGTTGAATCAAAATAAACTATCAAAATATAAGTCATTGATAATCAACTGATTCGTATCGAATCAAGGTCGGCGAGGTTGCAACCTCGCCGACCTTTTGGATAGGTTATTTCAAAGCATTAGGCAATTGGGGCGCGTTATTTTATAAAAAAAAGAATTGATTATGGAAGATTGGGAATTTGAATTTGAATGGTTAAAAGTGCGGCATACCGTCAAAGAAGCCTTTCGGCAAGACGGATTGCCCGATTTAAATTTGGTTTTATTGCTGATTGGCATACAAGAATTGGGTCGCTGGCAAAAAAGATTTACCAAAGAAGAAAAACAAGATTTAATGCACATTGCCGTTTGTACGTTATTGTCGGAAGATGGATATTATGATTTTGTAGGGCGCGACACAGAAGGTTGGCCCCATTTCAACGCTGTCCGTGCCTTAGAAATCAAGGGCGAGCAAGCGCAAGAACATTTTTTAAAAACTAAAATTATTGAATATTTTAAAAACCACGAAACTACAAATCAGTGAGCATCAATTATTTATATCTCGGAATCGCATTGTTAGCCGTCAATGCCTGTACGCGCCCTATCGCACAATTTGCCGTAAAATCGGCTGAACCAATCGCGCCTGCTGCCGTCACTGTCACAAATGAATCTCAAAAAGCCGAGACTTACGAATGGGATTTTGGCGATGGCAAAAAATCAACGGATATTGCGCCGAATCACGTTTATAAAGCATCGGGCAATTACACGATTACGCTCAAAGCTACGAAAGCGGGCAAATCCAACAAAACGACTCAAAACGTTTTTGTAAAACCGCCTTCGGATTGCACGGTCGAAATTGAAACGGAATTTGGCAATATGATAGCCATTCTGTACAATGCGACTCCGCAACACCGCGATAATTTTTTAAAATTGTCAGAAGAAAATTTTTACAACAATTTATTGTTTCATCGGGTTATCAATGGCTTTATGGTGCAAGGTGGAGACCCTGAAAGTCGCAATGCGGCGGCGGGCATGCCTTTGGGTTCTGGGGGACCGGGTTATCAGATTCCTGCGGAGTTTGTGGATTCGTTGGTGCATATTCGGGGTGCATTGGCGGCAGCGCGCACAAATAATCCTAAAAAAGAGTCTTCGGGTTCTCAATTTTACATCGTGCATGGCAAACCGGTGAATAAACAACAATTGGATTATTTGGAGGCAAATAAAGGGTTGAAATATTCCGCAGAACAGCGCAAAATCTATATGGAAACGGGTGGAACGCCTTTTTTGGACAAAGAATATACGGTTTTTGGGCGAATTGTGAAAGGTTTTGACGTTTTGGAGAAGATTGCAACGACTAAAACGGCTCCAGGAGACCGCCCGATGCAAGATGTTTCCATGAAAATTCGGGTTGTCAAATGATAAACACATAGTTCATATAGGTTTCATAGGACACATAGGGGCTTTTGCTGGAAATCTCTATGTGAACTATGTTTCCATGAAAATTCGGGTTGTCAAATGATAAACACATAGGTCACATAGGTTTCATAGGACACATAGGGCACATAGGGGCTTTTGCTGGAAATCTCTATGTGAACTATGTTTCCATGAAAATTCGGGTTGTCAAATGATAAACACATAGGTCACATAGGTTTCATAGGACATATAGGACATATAGGACATATAGGACATATAGGGATTTTCAGCAAAAGCCCCTATGTGTCCTATGAAACCTATGTGAACTATGTGTTAACCAATTTCCTAATTATTTAAAAATCAATTACTTATGAGTCAAATTTTAGGCATCGATGTCGGCGGTTCAGGCATCAAAGGCGCGTTAGTGGATGTCGAGACGGGTGAAATGATAACACCTCGTTTTCGGTTGGATATGCCGCAACCGAGTACGCCTGCGGCGGCGGCGGACATCGTACAACAAATTGTAAAACATTTTAATTATAAAGGCAAAATTGGCATTGGTTTCCCTGCGGTTGTCAAACAAAATGTGGCAAAAACAGCCGCCAATATTGACAAATCTTGGATTGATACCAATGTGGCAACCGCACTTGGTAGTGGCTTGAACGATTGTCAACTTTTTGTGGCAAATGATGCGGACATTGCAGGGGTTGCGGAGATGCAGCATGGGCGCGGCAAAGGCGTGATGGGAACGGTGGTTTTTATTACGATTGGCACGGGTTTGGGTTCTGCCCTTTTTCGGGATGGAAAATTGATTCCCAATACGGAATTTGGACATATTCGATTGAAAGAAGGTATCGTTGGCGAGAGATATGCTTCTTCATCCGCCCGCGAAAAAGAAGCATTAAGTTGGAAAAAATGGGGCAAGCGTTTTAATAACTATTTAGAATTCATTGAGTTATACTTGCAACCAGATTTGATTTTATTGGGCGGCGGTTCCAGTAAATATTTTGAAGAATTTAAATCTAAAATTACGATTCAAACGCCTGTTGAACCTGCTATTTTGCAAAATGGGGCGGGTATTGTGGGTGCGGCGATGTATGCGGCGACTCTAAATAGTTAATCGTGTTAACGATGTGTTAAATCCGTTTTTTCATGCGTCATAATGATAAAAAACAAATTTTTAAGAACTAAATTTGTTCATTCAATCATAGACATTATAATATATGACAAACTCTGGAAGGCACACGCTAATCAAAATTTTAGTCGTTGAACGCGACGCAGCACGATTTAAGGTGCTTCAAAAATCTGCAAGACAATTCGCGCCCACAGCGCAACAAACCACCGATTACATTGATGCATTGTATCATATTAAACATTTTAATTATGATGTAGTGATATGTCCGTTGGTTTTACCCCAAATGGATGGGTTTGAGTTGATGGAACGCGCCTTACAACTCGCCCCCGAAACCCGATTTATTATCCTCCTGAGTGGGGATGAAAATGAGGCGATTTGTATGGAAGCCAATCAATTAGGGGCTTTTGCGTGCATCGCCCGCGACGAATCGCGCAAACTCACGCTGACGTTGCAACAATTGGTGGATGAACATCAGTCTTACGCAGGGTCTGACGCAGATGAACCTGCGACAGGTGCGGCAGCTTAAACCGTTCTTAAATGAAAAAAACTTGCAGCAAGTTTGAAACTCGCTGCAAGTTTTTTTTATAAAATTTACAAAAATTTATACACACCGTTTAGAGGGTTTAAAACCCTCCAAACGGTGTGTATCGGTTGATGGAAACTAATCATCATCGCCCATTTCCTCATTGATAAAACTATTTTTGCCTTTGCCGCCTCTACCTTGTTTTTGAGCTTGGGCAAATTTCATCAATTGGTCAGGAGTCAAAATGGCTTTCAAACTGTTGTTTCTATCCGTTTTCAACTGCTCCAATTGCGTTTTTTTCTGTTCTTTGGAGAATTGCGCATTGTCTTTCAAGCCTTTTGCCGCCGTTCTGTAATTTTGAACCACTGTTTTCATCTGTTCCTCTTGCGTCGCAGACAAATTCAAATAATTTTTAATTTTATCCATTTTTTCAGCCCGTTCTTCTTTGCGCTCACCGTGACCTTCTTTGCGCTCACCATGCCCTTCTTTGCGGTCTCCATGTCCTTTTTTGTGGTCTCCATGTCCTTCTTTGCGGTCGCCGCGCTCTTCTCTGCGCTCATCGCGGTCTTCTCTGCGGTCGCCTTTGTTCGGCATTGGCGGTCTTTTTTTGCCAATTTTATCTTTTTCGGTCGTTGGTTGAGCTGGGACAGGTACAGGTACGGGAGTGGTAGTCGGTACGGGGGTGGTAGAAGTTGGGGAAGAAGGCAATTGCGCCATCGTTTGAACCGTTAAACCAACCAGCGCGATGGCACCTAACATGAATTTTTTCATTTTGTAATGTTCGTAATTAATTTTAAAAATAATTGATAATCAATGCTTTTTGCATGGATAGAATTAAGACGAGTGTTTGAACGATTCGTTTAAATAGAAATTAGGTTTTAAGTATTCTTTAACTTTTAGCTCTATATTTGCGGTTAATAAATTATTTGTTTTTTATATAAATAAACAATAAATTTATTAATTATTTTGATTTTCTCTCTAAAAAAAGTATATTTGCAAGTTAATTTAAATATTTTTATATCATCTATACTTCACGCACGATAGTTTTGGAATACAATTGGAACACGGATGACGCGGATTGGGCGAATTTTCACGGATTTTTTTGGAAATTTTCACAAATTTTGCACTGAATCCCCAAAAAATCCGCTTAATCCGCGTCATCCGCGTTCCAATTGTATCCAAAACCACCCGACGCAAGGTATATTTGGATGATAAAAGCGATATGGGCAAATTATTTTACATGAGTTATTAAATTATTTGCGGTGCGTGCCTAACTTTTCACCTTTTTTAAAGTCCAAATGAGGTTCTTTTACGCTTATAGTTTACAACTATTCGTTAAAAACGAAGTAACACGCATCCGAAAGTGAATCTTTGCGTTCTGTGTATAACAGTTGTTAACCATTTTGCCGAAACTCATTTAATTTAGTTCAATATGAAAAAAGTATCATTTGTTTTAACCCTATTGTTTGTCCTAACTTTACCGATGTTTGGACAAACAGGTGATTTTGATTTTCCTGCCGCAGAAAGTTATTTGGGCATCTTCGCTAACAAGGAATTACGCTTGGCGAAAAAATTGCACTTGAATACGCAACAACGACTTCGATTGGATGAAATCAATAATGCGTATGTCTCCAAAGCGGCGGCTTTAAAAACAGACCCATCGCTTGACCGCGCCGCCCGCCGACAACAAGACAAAACCTTGAAAGCCAAGCGAGAAGCCCAATTCCTTGAATTGTTGGATAGCGAACAATTGGTTTTGTGGAAAAAATCGGGTGCAGCTAAACGGGTATTTCGGAAAAAACCGAAGTAAATTAAAAAAGTTTCGGAAAATTTTCAATTTTCCGAAACTTTGGCGTGACCTTCCGAAAGAGATGGCGTAAGTTTCGGAAAATTAAAAATTTTCCGAAACTTAAACGCTTTTTTTGTAAATGCTGTTATTTTGGCTCCTTTTTACGCGATTCTAACGCATTTTTGCGTTCCATCGCTTCTTTTAAAAACCGCCCTTGTGGATATTTTGCCAAATGTTTTTGATAAGCATCCCAAGAATGTTGATTTTCGACTTGATGCCAATCATCCATTTCGCGCAAACCTTCCCACCGTTCTTTTGCAAAAGGGCGATACGCGCCATTCGGCTGTTCCTCCATGTATTTTTTGTAAGCCAATGCTTCTCCATTCATTTTAGCCTTGCGCCAAGCCTCCTCATCCACTTTTGAAACCGCTTTGACGTTTTCAGACGGTTCGCGGAAGGTCCATCGGGCTGCACTCGGTTGTTCGTCAATATCTCCCATCAATGCCATTTCAGGCTCTTTTTTGAGGGCTGTCGAAGTCGTTCCCTTTATGGCAGCACTTTTATTAAATGTTTCGCTACTTGCACTTTGCTTCGGTTTCGCCTCAGCGAATACAGGTGCAGGTCTTTTGACAGGTTTGACGATTTTGGCTGCTTCGGTCGGTCGAACGATTGGAGTAAAAACCGTATCTTTGGACAACATTGTTGGTGTTGACGCAGGTAATGGCGTTGTTGGCAACGCACTTCGATGATTATCCGCAAAAACACCTGCCTCTTTGGAAGGACTGCTGCTACTGCTATTCCAACTATTTTTACCCACCATAAAGATTGCCAATAGCACTGCTAATGTACCGCCACCAATCATCCATTTTTGATTGCCTACTTTGGCAAGCGGTTGTGGTGCAGGAGGGGATACAGGAACGGTCGTTGGCATCTCTATATGTGCCACTCGAACATTCGTTTCATTCGTAGCGGGCGTTCCACCTGTATTGGTCGTCGTTGTTTTCGGCGAAATCGGTGTATTCGGCGGCGTAACTACGGGCGGTTTTGCATTGGACGGCGCAAGGATGAGTTTCTCCGAAGCAGCCCGCATGCGAGAGGGTTCTGGCTGAGGCAGGTTCGCAACAATGCTCACCGTCTCTTCCAAAACAATCTCGCGCAAGAGTTCTTCTTTGCCCACTTTCTCCACCACCGTCACTTTCAAAAGCAAGGTATAATTGCCCTCTTTCAAGGGTTTAACATAAAAAAGCCATTGCGTAAAATAGTCACTATCAATAAATTGTCTGCTGGCACTAATCGTGCGAATCGCAAACGCTTGTTGACTTTCATCGAACACTTCCACATTCATTACATTGGAAACGCGCATCGTTTTCAACTCTGTATCGGGTGTCATTTTGAAGTCCAATTTCGCCATCACCTCATCAAATGCAATCCGAACCACACATTTCACTTCTTGCAATAACTGCATTTTACTCGGCACATCGTACAAAATCGTCCCTTGTTTGACCGCCATTTCATTGGCTTTGGGTTTCACTGGTTTCTGCAAACGCGCCAAAGCTGCATTTGCCTCTTTCACGTACAACCCTTGTGGATATTTTACAAGATACCCTTTGTAACCTTCTACCGCATTCATCCGCAGAATGTGCGCCCAAAACGTATTTTCATCTTGTTTCCGATGGAAAACAAATTCACCATTTTGGTCGCCTGCGTTTTGCAAGCGAGCGCAAATCGGGATTTGTTTAGAATTATTCGCCACCGCTTTTTGCACAAACGAGCCTAAATCCGTGAAAGAAACGCCTTCTTCCGTATTTTTTTCCAAATAACGAATCAACGCACTCGCAAAAGGACTGTTATCGCCCGGTTTTCCATCCAAAACAGGCTCATTTCGACCTGCGGTCAAAATACAGCGCGATGGAATCGTTTCCAAACGGCTCGCGCCATTACTCACTAAACGTTGTGTTGCCAACGAGCCTGAAAAACACGCATCCGCAATGACTATCGTATGTAAAGATTTAATAGCATTTAAATACTTCAAAATCATACCATTAGCCAAACAACGGCTGGGGTCAATATCGCCTGTGGTCGCTCGAAAATCGACATCGACAGGAACCCAATACCCTTCTTCAATAATCGCGTCATACGTGCCATGACCAGAATAATACACCAATAAATTATCTTTCACAGACAATTTGCCAATATATGCCTTCAATTGCGCCACAATATTGGACTCCGTTGCTTGCGCATTGGACAATTTGACGACATTTTGGGCATCAAAATCATAGAGATTCGTCAAAACACGGACAACATCATCCGCATCCTTGACTGCGTTGAACAGAGGAGGACAAAATTTATAGTCATTAATGCTGATAACAAATAAATGATTCCGCACCTTGATTACTTCATTTAAAATCGGTACATTGACCGATTGTTGTTCTTGTGGCACTGTTTTTTTACCAGTGCCAATGATTCGCTGACTGCTCTTTAATGTCATGGTGCAATAAAATTCAATTTTTAGGGTTGAATGATGTTCTGAATTGTCGTAACGGATTTCGCCATTATAACACCAAATATAACGCTATTTTTACCATTTAAGACCCAATAAGAATGAAACGGGGTGTTAATCGCATGTTAATCTTTTTTTAATGTGAATTACGACTACTCAAATCATGTTAGCAGTGCAATCAAAAAATTCGCCATTCTATGAAATCCTGCTAATAAAGTTTTGTTAAAAAAAAAGGAGTTTATTGACCATCGCGCAAAAATAACAAAACGCTTTTACCATCGTTATAACAATACATCCTTTTTAAGTGAAAAAAATGAAAAAAGGCTGTCACAAAATAGTTTGTTTTAACAATATAGACAGAGGCAATCTGCCTTATTTTTTTTTCAAAGCATTGATTTTAATCATCAAACATAAACAATTGATTTTTAATATTTTAAAAACACAAAAAAAGTTAAATTGTTTATAACGGCTATAATAATTCAAACAATTCAAATTTTTTGTAAAATAGTTGAAAAATGGGAAACTTTTTTGGCAATTTTATTGTAGTAAAAAGAGCGACGGCATTTAAAGGATTTTGAATTAAAAGTCAACTTTTTTTTAGATACAAAAAGCAACTTTTTTGAGTTAGCTTGTCTCTTAAATTTTATTATAGTCACAACGGAACTTATCGAAAAAAACTTACTTATTATGCGTCAACTTAAAATAACGAACAAGATTACCAGTCGGGAGTCGCTTGCATTAGACAAATACCTCAACGACATTGGTAAAATTTCGATGCTTTCTGCCGATGATGAGGCAGAATTGGCTCGTCGGATTCGGCAGGGCGATGAAAAAGCATTGGAACGATTGACCAAATCGAACTTGCGTTTCGTGGTCTCGGTTGCCAAACAGTATCAAAACCAAGGGTTGACTTTGAGCGATTTGATTAATGAGGGCAATGTGGGACTGATGAAAGCAGCCAAGCGGTTTGATGAAACGAAGGGTTTTAAATTCATTTCGTATGCGGTGTGGTGGATTCGCCAATCGATTCTGCAAGCAATTGTGGAACATTCGCGGATTGTGCGCCTGCCGTTGAATAAAGTCGGGTCTTATAATAAGGTGAATGAAGCGTTTATCAGCTTCGTGCAGGAGTTTGAACGCGAGCCGAGCAATGAAGAATTGGGCGAATTGTTGGAAATGACTCCGAAGGAAGTCTCGAATATGTTGCGCAGTAATACGCGGCATACGAGTATGGACGCGCCACTCGGCGGCGAAGACAGCGATGCAACAATGCTCGATATGTATTCGTCTCCTGATGCACGCTCGCCCGACAGCGATTTGCTCGACCAATCCATGAAGGAGGAAGTCGCGCAAGGTTTGTCGATTTTGAGCGACCGCGAAGTGCAGGTGATTTCAGCTTATTATGGTTTGAACGAGTTTAAAGCCTTGACGTTGGAAGAAATTGGAGAAGCCTACGGCTTGACAAGGGAACGCGTGCGTCAAATCAAAGAACGAGCGATTCGGCGTTTGCGCAAATCGTATAATTCAAATGATATGAAATCTTATTTGTAAAATATTGATTTTGAATATTCAGCGCGTATTCAGCGCGTTGAAAAAACCATTTTCAATGATTTTTAAAGTGTCTTCCGCTATGGTGAAACGAGCATTTTTTTTGACATAAAATGTTTAATATTTTCAATAATTCAAACTTATTCTACAACTGTAAAAAGGGTATCGGATGGCTTTACTTGTTGCATATCCATTTTCAAGGGTACGGAAACATATAATTTCGACTTTAAGGCAATAGCCGTTTGGTCAATTGCTTCAATTTTAGTAGGGATGTAAAAAAAATCTTTTAAATAAGACCAATCGCTATTGCGCAAACTAATTACTTCATCCAAATAATAACTCACCCAAGCATCTCCTAATTTGGAAAAAATCGTTTCTTGAGCCAATTTTTGTTTTGTAATTGCCACATATTGCGCATCTAATTCAAAACCAATGTAGTTTCGTCCCAATCGTTTCGCTGCAATCGCAGTGGTACCTGTGCCATTGAAAGGGTCTAAAACGATATCGCCTTCATTAGTGGACATCAAAACAATGCGTTCCATCAAATGAATGGGCAATTGGCAAGGATGCTCATCTCGATATTTATTATGTTTAACCCGATGAATATCCGTCCAAACATCCGAAACTAAAGGACCAAAAGGATGTAAAAGTGCTTTTTTACCCCCATAATCTTTCGCTAAAATACGTTCTTTCCGAGTGCGTTTATGCGGATAGCGGATTTCATGAAATTTTAATTGTTTTACATCTTTCGCATAAAATAAAATACCGTAATGATTGGGTTGCAACGTTTTACCCATTGGAGCCGTAGGCGCATCCCAACTAATCCAATGTTTGAAATCAGCCTGTTTATTAAGACATGCAGTGTAATAAGTAAGCCATTTGGGGATATTATGCAGAAAAATAGAGCCTGTTGGCTTGGTAATGCGTACCATTTCTGTAATCCATGATTCACACCAATCCAAATATTCTTGTAAAGCCAATTTATCTTTATAAGAATTGTAGCCTTTTTTAAGGTTGAAAGGCGGATCTGCGAAAGTCATATCGACACTATTGTCTGGCATCGTTTTCAGCAAGGCTAAACAATCGCCTTGAATGATATTATTAATATAATTTTCCATCATATTACAATTTCTTTTTGGATAAATAGTTTAAAACGTTCCATTTCAGTTGGGTGAAACGTGAATACTTCATCAAAAGCATCCACCAATCTATTTAAATCACCTTTGCGAACATACCAACCAATACCATCTATAAAACCAATAAATTTTGCTTTGGGGTAATATTTGCCAATTAAAATTTTGATATTCCTTTCTGTTTTAGCTTTATCTCCTTGCGCGGAAGAAGTCGTTACTACAAATGAACTCTCAATGATGACTTGTGGATTCGCCTTATTCGGTATAATAAAATCCATAGTTCGTTTTGCAATAGGTTCATTTTCAAATAGTTCTGTTAAATCGCCTTTCTCGAAAGGAATATTCAAGGCTTCCAACCAAGTTGCAATTAGGGAACGTTCTGGATTATTATCTGCCTTTCCTGAATAAGAACCTTTTTCTTTATATCGAACCAATGTATCAATCATCGCATTCTTATCAAAACTTAATTTGGTAATACTTAGTTTTTTAAGTTCAAAAAGGGGCAACAACCTTGATAAATAAGGAATACTCGCGCCCTCAAAAAACAAATTAACAATTCCAGTTCTAAAAAAAGGATTGGTTTTCAATAAGTTATTTATTTTAGCATCACCCCATTCTTTGACTTCGGTATTGGTGTCGTCTGCCCACTCGGATTTTAAAAGCAATTGACAAAGTTCTTTATCGTCGGAAACACGCACTACGGTTATCAACCTTTTAAGACTTTCATTGGCAAAACCTGTCAAAGCAAGTAAAGCCCGTAAACCATTTTCCTTATAGGTTAATAAACTTTCAAACGTCGATTTTTGTAAACCTTCCGTTTCGACTTGATTTTTAAGTATCAACAATGTTTCAGTCAATGAGTTGATATGACTTTCATATTTTTGCTGGAAATCATGGTTGTAAAAATAAAAAGTATTTTTATCAATGACGGTTTGAAATTTTGCTTCGTTTTTTTTCATATTTTAAAATTATTTAAATGTTACTTGCGACAAGTTTGAAACTTATAGCAAGTTTTTCAGTTAGGGCGTAATGGAATGTTATGGCAAATCAAGGCATCTTTTCACAATGACCGCCGTTTCTTTCTCCAAAAACTGTACCTTCCCTGTTTCCAAATCGTGTACGCCGCCCATAATATCAATAGCTCCTGCCCGCATCATCTCGCGCAGGATGGCACTGCGTTCCAAAACCACCTCAATACTATGCAGCACATTTTGATGCGTAACGGATTTGACAAAAGCCTTATTCTCCACATTTCGGTCTTTTTTCGTCTTGGTTTCCGTCAAAATGGCGAGTCGAATGTGGTCTAACAAATCATTGAGGTTGTCCAGACGGAAATCGGCGCAAGCCGCCCGCACTGCACCACAATTCGTATGCCCCAATACGACAATGAGTTTAGAACCCAAATGTTTACACGCGTATTCCATACTGCCCACCGCATTGCGACTTGCAATATTGCCCGCCAATCGAATGCTGAAAATATCGCCCAACCCTTGGTCGAAGACAAATTCGGCAGCCGTACGCGAATCGCTACAACTGAGGATGGCGGCAAATGGAAATTGCTTTTCTGCGGTGATATTGACCATATCTAAATGGTCTCGATTGATACGCAGATTGCTGATAAAGCGTTTGTTGCCCTCTTTCAACAGGGTAAGGGCGGTTTGCGGAGTCATGGATTCGCGGGTTTCTCTGTAACGTGCTATCATTAAATTGAAATAGAGGCGTTTAAAAATAAAATTTGCGTCGCAAGATACAAGAAATCTGAAAGAAATCTAAAATAATTTTGAATTAGGAATGAGGGACTTTTAGGAATGAAGAATGGGCTTGATTTTTAAAAAAAATCAAGCCCATCCTTCATTCCTAAAAGTCCCTCATTCCTAATTCAACTACCATTTACAAATTTTCTTGGTAAAAAAATCATGCTCGCTGACCAACGTAAGTTGATACACGCCCGCAGGATACGCGCTTAAATCCATTTCCTGAAGGTTTTCGCCTGCTTTCAATGCCCATTTGGTTTTGAAAACCGCTTTTCCAGCAATATCCAACAACTGTACATCACAAATTTTATCTTTTTTAAAATTCATTTTAACACTTAAAGCATTGGCAGTAGGATTTGGGAACAAATTAAATTCGGTAATTCCTTTTTCTAATTCATTAGTCGCGCTTGTAAATTCTTGAAAAGTTGCCTTGACACTCGCTGTTGGGCTATCGCCCCCCGTACCCGCATTGCCATTGACGGCATTGCCAATCGCATAAAAAGAAATCGCTCCTTTTCCAGCAAGATTCGTTTGCCATTTGACATTGAACGTATTGGAGGCACTTCTCGCATTTTGTTCGGCATACATGCGCCCATTCGTGAGGATGGAAAGGATCGTGCCAGCAGGTTGCTCACCCGGTTTGAAGCCTTTGACATTGGTAGCGTCTGCCTCTCGAATGTCAATCATCTGAAAACCATAACCGGCGGGCGTACCTGCACCTGCTGTTATCGTGAATTGCACGGTGTACGGCTGTCCTACCTTGTAAGTAGTAACGGGTGTGTTGGAGGCATCCAACAATTTGATAGTGGCAGTCGGGTTGTAAGTACCGCCCATGTGACAAGAATTACATAATTTTGGGGTATTCGGGTTGACCAGTTCATCGCCTGGTGCGCCCGTGTAACCTTTGTTTTGACTATTTGCCGTGCCGCCCGCGCTGCTGGTGAGCATAAATCCGCCACCGATAAGGGCGAAAGAGAAGTAAATGAGTTGCAGTTTCATAAAAAATCGTTTTTATTGATTAGAAAATTCAAAAAAAATATTTCCTGCTTGAAATCAGAGTACAACTTTCGCAAAGTGTTTTTTTGACAAAATTTGTTTTAAAAATATCAAAATTGAATTATCAAAGTGGAAAAATTTTCAATTTTTCCACTTTGATAATTCAATTTTGATATTTTTAAAACAAATTTTGTTAAAAAAACACTTTGCGAAAGTTTTTATAAAAAAAATAGCGAAAACGAAGCAGAAATAAAGGATTCAAATGCACTTAATAACCACCAAAATAGCGGCGCAAAAACCATTCGCCTGCTAATAATGCTGCTAATAATCCAAATATCCATTTCAAATGAATCAAGGGTTCTGTCTTGGTCGTTTGATACAAAACAGGCTTCACCGTCATTTTGTTTTTAATGGAATCGGCAATCGTTGCCATTTTATCCAAAGAAAACATCGCTCCGCCAGAAGGTGCGCTCAATGATTTCAATAAAGTATGGTTTGCCGTCGTTTCGTACAATTCTAATTGTACGGTTTGCACCGAGAATTGTCCTACGGCGGTCAAGGTTTCGCCATTATTCGTCACGGTTCCTTTGTAATTGTAACTTCCAGCAGGTAAAATGCCCGCATTCAACGCATAAGACTTGCCTGTTTTATTGAATGTGTATGGATATTGCTTGCCTTGTCCGTCCGTGACGACGATACTTGCATCAGGCGTATTGACCAATTCATAACTATTATTATACAATTCGGCGACCATTTGAATGGGTTCATTTTCATTGAACACATTCTTTTCTAAACTAATGCGAAATTTGCGTTTATCCTCTTTAAGGCTCAAATATTGAATGGTTTTGGACACAATCCCATTGAAAATCGCATGATTTTGGTGTTGCAAATGGTCAAATAATCGCCATTTCCAAATGCCTTCTGCACATAAAACCCCTGTTTTCATGCCTTGCACTTCGCCCAATGTCAATAATGGATATTTCGTATCAATTTTTCCAATGCGCTGATATAACAACGTTTGACCATTGCCCGCTTCTTTGAAATCGCCAAAAGGCGCGGTCAATGGATTGAATTGAACCGCTTCTTTAAACGCATTGTCCAACGTAAACAAATTAAAATTTGGATTTAAAATGCCTTGAACATCATTTGTTTGTCTGCCATCTGTGTTAAACACAATCATATTTTGCAAGGTATTTAACTTACGCGTATCAGATTGTGTTCCAACAATATACAAACGGGGTGTTCGCTTCGTATTGAGTGCGGCTAACGCGGTTTCTGCGGCTGCCCCTGTCATACTCGGAATTTGGTGTAAAATGGCAAAATCAAAATCCGATACATTGATTTTTAAATCATTTAAATACGCCGTTGTCACCGTGTAATTCTTGTTATCTTTCAAAACTTCGGAGATTGCGCCCAAATCAGGATGCGGCGCATTGCCTAAGAGCAAAATTTTAGTTCGGGCATCCAAGATTTCTACAAAAAAATCTTTGGTATTATTGGAAGTCGTCATTTCACCTGCAACTTGCCCCGTTGCAACCCGATACCGTTGAACCCCTGCGGGTGTTGCTTCTAAAATCACTTCTTTGGTGAGGAAAAAATTATTTTTATCCGCATTGGCGTTAAAGGTTTGCAAATTAGTGACATTCCCTGCGCCATCAACTTTGCCCACAGTGACAGGAATATTCGCGCCCACACAATTCGTCGCAGCAATATCGATTTGAACTGAAAATTTATCACCCAAATAAGCAATATTATTGTGAAAAATCCGCTTGATGACGACATCTTTTTGAGGGGTGGTATCGCCAAGCGCAACCGTGTAAATCGGCACATTCAACTTTGCGCCTGTGTAAATCGGATTACTACCTTCATTGTAAATCCCATCCGTTGCCATGACGACCGCGCCTAAATTTTGTTCTGCGTATAAATCATATACGTTTTTCAACAAATCAGAAACATTGGTCACTTTATCCTTCCATTTCCAATCAAAACCTTCGCGCACATGGTCGCCGAAAGCATATTTTCGGATTTCGTACTGGTCGCCGAGTGCTTTTTCGAGCGCGTCCCAATTCATTTTGTATTTGGCAGAATCTTTCGCTACGGTTGACAGCGATTCCGAAGCGTCTTGCGCCAATACAATAACTGGTTTTTTCACCTCTGTCAACAGAGAGCGTATCAAGGGAGTCAACAACAGGAAAGTAAGCAAACTCGCTGTCAACCAACGAATTACACCTAACCCGTAATGTAAATTTGGAGCAATTTCTTTGAAAGTGCTGTCCCGATAATACAGGATACCTGCGTACACTGCGCCTGCAAGGACGCAAAAAATCAGATACCAAGTTGGATATTGAAAAACTAACATGGTTTATAATGGATTTTGGATGAGGATTTTGGATTGGATAGTTCTAAGTTTTGAGTTTCTGCCGAAAGGTTCAAAAAAAAATCCAAAATCGCTTATCTATATTTTCGGCAAAATAACAACGTTTTTTTGAAAGAGATGTTGCAAAATCACCAGAACGAGCAATTATTGGGTCGTTTAAATCAAAATAATGGATGCGACAACGACTTGAAGCATACGAAGTTAAACCTTTTTAGGGCGCATTTGTTTTTAAAATTTTTAAACGCACTGTTAAAAATCCAACTCTATAATTAAAATATTATGAAAATTAAACATTTGAATATTAAAAAATATCTCCAATTTAAGGATTTTAAGTTACATTTCATCTATCCCGAAGGGCATGAAAAAGCAGGGCAGCCTTTGGATAAAGTGTGTTTTATTGGTCAGAGTGGTACTGGAAAAACGTCTTTGTTAAACCTTATTAAAGCGATTATTAGCCATGATTTGATTGATTTCAATTATATTCTGCCCACAATGGAGCATATTTGGGCGCAAACCGTTGCCAATGCTCAAGAAACACATAAGAATTTTACAATTACAAACGGTGCAGTTTCGTGGGAAATCAAACAAAAAGCGTCTAAAAATCTTATGCGTTTAACCGATAAAAAATTAAAAACGTTTTTGAAGCAATATTATCAAAATTCTAATGTATTAGTCTCTTTTCCTGCTGAGATGAATATTAATCTGCAAAATATTTTCCCACCTAATTCCAAAATAGGATTGACCTTAGCTAAAAACAATGCACCTACAACAGATAGGAATGAAATTAATTTAAAATTTTTCGATTTTGGTCAAAATAATATTGAATCTGTTTGGAATCTCATTTTAGATGATATTCAAAAATATAAAGTAAATCAATTGCGCTATAATAATGAGTTGAGCAATCGCCTTACAAGTGGTACGATGGAAATTGAAGTATTGCTAAAAGAGTTTCAACAATGGAAAGCAGGACATCCGAATCCCCTCAAATCGTTTGCTGATAAATTAAATCCGATGTTGAACCGATTCAATTTGGAAATAAAACCCGAATTTGATTTCCAAACAGCAGATGATTTGCGTTTTATTCAGATTCACCAAAAGAAAAGTTCGACTGAAATACCCAATTCAGGCTGGAGTACAGGCACCAAACAATTGATAATGACGGCAACGCCCCTCCTTAAACTCAACACCGATAAAGCGATTATTTTGATAGATGAGCCAGAACGGTCTTTTTATCCTGATATTCAGCGCGATTTAATCGGTTTCTATCAGCAACTTGCCCCGAAAGCACAACTTTTTGTGGCAACCCATTCGCCTATCATTGCAGCCGCTTTTGACCCTTGGGAAATTGTCGAATTAAAGTTTGATGAACAAGGTATGATTCAACAAGAGTTGTATTATCAAGGCGAAAATCATATTGATAATTATCGCATCCATCCAAAATATTTGCGCTGGGACGCTGTGTTGACCCGACTTTTTGATTTAGAGCAAGATGGAATGCCAGAGCGCCAACAAAAACTTCAAGAACTTGCTGAACTGGATGTTCGTTTGCAAAAAATAAAAAAAGCGAATGGTACCACAAATCAAGAGGAAGTCAAGGTTTTATGGGAGCGTTATAAACACATTGCGGATTTATTAGATTGGAAAATTGAAAATTAACATGAAGAAAATCGACAAACAACTACAACTTTCTACCAATTATCAAAATTGGGAAAGGAATTTAAATGAATTAGAGCTTCCACATCCACGTTATAATTCCTCACAAGGCGAATATTATCAAGATATTGTGATGGATGCCTTGCGTTGTCAAAATGGATTATGCGCTTACACAGAGATACAACTTTGTCCGCTTGAACATTTGACACCCGATAATTGGGAAAATGGGCGTTATAAAAATAAAAAACGGCATCATAATGGTCAATTAGATCATTTTGACGAGCGACTCAAGTGGAAAGAAAAAGAGCAAAAAAAAGGGCAGACCATTATTTATGAACATAAAGATTGGTTATGGTCTAATTTTTTCGTGATTGATTCGGATACAAACAATCGTAAAAGCGATAAAGCCGTAGATGCTATCTTGAAACCTGATGTCGTCATGTACAACCCTTTTGAACTTTTGGAATATAGCATCAGCACACATCACTTTATCCCAAATACCGATTTACTTGAACCTATTCGAGAACGGATTCAGAAAATGATAGATATATTAGGGATTAATTTTCCAAATATTGTGGATAAACGAAGGCGAACAGTTGATTTCATTATTAAATATCCTTTTGAGGCAGAAAATCAATTCCCAACCGCTGTGGCAATGTATAAAGCGATTATGGATGCTTCGTAATCAGTACAGTCATTTATGTTTTAAAAATCTATTTTCATAGATACAAAACAATCTTATATCACTAACGTTTTATATAAAAACGTTTAAAATATGAATAAAACGACGCTTCAAGTGTGTGGCTTGATAGCTGTGTGTATCTTGTTATGCTGTGGCATTTACGGGATTCACCAGATGAATAAACCGAATCGGAAGCAGCTGCCACCACCCGTGACTCACGTTAGACCGCCTATTTTACCTCAATTTCAAATACCTTTGCCGAATGCAGACGCTTCCAAAACGACGGGCGCACCCAATAATTATCCCAAAGGAGCGCGTCTGCCGCGTGGAAAAAAGGATGAAATCATGATTTTATCGTGGAATTTGTTCAATTATGGCAAAACCAAAACGCCTGCGCAAATCCAAAAAGTAGCGCAAATTGTGCGTTCTTTCGACATTGTGACGATTCAGGAAGTTTCAACTTCGGAAGCGGGGGCAAGGGCAGTTGCGCAACTCGCCGATGAATTGGATAGAACAGGCGCGAATTGGGACTACACGGTGAGTGATGCCACCTCGGGCGCGGGTTCAGAGCGATACGCGTATTTGTGGAATACGAGTCGAGTTTCGTTGAAAAACAAGGCTTTTTTGTGTCAACCGTTGGCAAATACCATCAATCGAGAGCCTTTTATGGCGCGTTTTGAGGGTGGGAATCGGAAAACGGTGCTATTGGGTTCGTTTCACGCCGTGCCAACTGCCAAAAAACCTGCCCAAGAAATTGAACAATTGACAACTTTGCATACGCTTTATCAGGCGGATAATTTATTGGTCATGGGCGATTTCAATTATAGTGGCAAAAAACCTGCGTTTGATGGATTGCGCAACTTGGGTTATGCCGCCGCGCTTCAGA
Source organism: Chitinophagales bacterium (assembly GCA_013298955.1). Lineage (GTDB taxonomy): Bacteria > Bacteroidota > Bacteroidia > Chitinophagales > Saprospiraceae > JAAFJT01. Next base: position 472 of record JAAFJT010000049.1, on the reverse strand, counting down.
ATATGCCGACGAGCCTCAAACGCGCACCGATGGCAAATGGAAATTATTTAAATGAAGAATATGATAATATTTTCTATGAAGCGACGATGATGGACGTGATTCAAGCGGATAAAATCGATGTCGTTCCCATGTTTCCAACGTTTGACGAAGCGCGTACGTTGTCAGACCATTTGCCTGTTTGGATAAAAATTCGCGTAAAATGATTTTTTTTGAATAAAAAGTTTTTTTTTTCAAAAAAGCGCGTATCTTTGCGCCGTTAAAAAAATTAACGAATAATTTGGCGCGGTAGCTCAGCTGGTTAGAGCGCATGATTCATAATCATGAGGTCGGGGGTTCAAGCCCCCCCCACGCTACTATTTTGCGTAAATGCTTGATTTTCAAACATTTACACTTGTAAAAAACTCTTAACCGACCAATTTTCATAGAAACTTTGTTTATGAAAATTGGTCAAAAAAAATTTTTTGTCTATCCA
>JAAFJT010000048.1 GCA_013298955.1 Chitinophagales bacterium | reverse complement strand
AGGGCGCATTGAAAATTTTGCTTACTGGGTCGGGCAAGCCTTAATGAAGGCGCATTCCAATCGGGATAATGTGGGTTATAATGAGAAGCACCTCAAAACATTGGTGGTCGGATTGCTTTTTCCGTATGAAAACTACTTGATTCGCAGCGAATATGAAGTTGAAAAACGATTTATTGATGTTTTTTTGGAGCGCATTCCGCAAGTGACCATCAAATATGAGATTTTGCTTGAATTGAAATATATCAAAAAGGAAAATGCGCATCAATGGGTCGATAAAGATGATAAAATTGTGGATCCACCTACCCCTGTGAAGCCTAAAAAAGTTGCTAAAAATCCTAAATCAAAAGTGCCGCCGCCGCCACTCGCACCGAAACCGATTCCCGTCAAACCATTATTCGACCATGTGGTTGAAAAAGCGACGATTCAATTAGCGGAATATATGCAATTAGCGCGGTTTCAACGCCCGAATTTATTAGGATTTTGTTTGGTGTATGTAGGCAATGAGTGCAAGAAAATTTTGCATTACGCGCTTCAAAACGAATAAATTTTTGGAATGTTATGGGAATGGATGTACGGATTTTCACATACGCTTTTTAGTTGAAAGAACCTATCCAAAAGGTCGGCGAGGTTGCAACCTCGCCGACCTTAATTTGATACGAATACGCTGATTATCAACTATTTATGTTTTGATAGTTTATTTCGAATCAACTACTTAATGGTTATCCAATATATTTTTTCTCCTCAATATGTGGCGAAATCAACATGAATAAAACCGCCGTTGCCGCACAAATTCCTGTAAACAACCAGAAGAAGCCCGCGCCTTGAAATTGCGCAAAGAAACCACCTGATTTAATATTGGTCTGAATCACCGAAACGACGACATTGCCCACCGTCACCGTCAACAACCAACACGCCATAATCGTCGATTTCATCGAAGGCGGCGATTGCGTATAAGCGTATTCCAAACCAGTAATCGAAATCAACACTTCGCCCGCCGTCAAAATCACAAATGCCAATATCTGCCAAGCAATATTCGGGGTTTGACCTGCATCAATCCACTCTTGGATAATCGCAATGATGACAAATGAAAACGCTGTCAAAACGAATCCCGCACCGATTTTGCGCAAAGGCGTTACTTTAATACCCATTTTTTCGAGTCCCGGATACACAACAAGCGTGAATAACGGAATAAAGGCTAAAATAAAACCTGCATTAACAAATGATATTTGCTCTGCTTCCCATTTGATGCCTAAAAAATTTAAATTCATCTTACTCGCTTGCACCACCCATTCCGATTGGCTTTGGTCCCACAATGCCCAGAAAAAAGGAATAAATGCAAAAACAGACATCACGCGCCAAACGGATTTGATGCCATCAACCGATTCTTCTCCATATTGTTTTTTCGCAGCCTCGAAACCACCGTTCATTGCCGCGTATAAATTGATACCCACAAAATTGCCGGGTGCGGCAAACCATTGTTTTTTGAAAAGAACCGCCATCAAAACCACTAATAAACCCCAAGTCAATAAAAGAGGTCCCATTCCCGCAATTTTCAAAATACCGGGCGTATAGAAAGCACTGAATGCAGAAGTCGTATGATTTTGGGTTGCTTGACGCAAAAGTGTCGGAATCGTGTCCCAATACACGTAACTCACCGCCAAAGAAAGCAATGCCGTCAAGAAAATCACCAATTTATTGCTATCGCCTTTGGGTGGAACGCGTCGATATTTGTCGCGACCGATGTAGAAAAACCCGACCGCTATCAACATCGCAATCGCAGGAACGCCAAAAGCGACCGTCGGTCCAAAATGAGATTTCAAATAAGGTATCAATAAAATGGATAACAACGAACCTGCATTGATAGACGCATAAAACGCGCCAAACGCTTTTGGCAATAAATGAGCATTCGATTCGTCAAATTGGTCGCCGACATTGGCGGAAACGCACGGTTTTATCCCGCCCGCGCCAATCGCAATCAACATCAATGCCATGCTAAACATCGCTTCATTTCCTGTCGAAAGCGCAAGTACAACATTGCCAATCGCATAAACCAAGGACAAATATAAAATCGTTTTATATTTACCCCAAAACCAGTCTGCCGCCATCCCGCCAAACATAGGCAGCAGGTAACACATCGCCACGAAATCATGGGTTTTCGCATTCGCAGTGGCTTCCGCAACTTGCATCACCGCAGGGTCGGTACTGTGTTGCGGATTGTAAAATTGCGCGACCATGAAAGTTGTCAAAATCGCTCGCAAGCCGTAATAGTTAAATCGTTCTGCTGCCTCATTTCCGACAATATACGGAATACTTGCAGGCATTTTGTCATTCGACGCGTTAGGTTGTGCCATAAAGAGAAACTTGGTTAGTTATAAAAAAATCATTATTTATTCGACAGGTCAAAAATAGTTTTTTTTGTTGGAAAGAAGGTTATTTTAGGTAAAAAAAAAAGTAAAAAAAAATTACTTTTTCGCAAACTTTTTTAACTCCTAAAACGTTCTGTATTTAGAAGCAGCGAATATTCGCTATTAAAAATTTTTATAAATCATTCATTTTCAATACAATGAGCGAAGTAACCAATCACAGTGTTCTCAAAGGCGGCGCATTTATCATCCAAGACAGTGTGGCAGCCGAAACTTTCATCCCTGAACAATTGACCGAAGAACAATTGATGGTCAAGCAAACGGTTCAAGATTTCGTGCGCAACGAGATTGACCCGATTCGCAATGACCTCGAAAAACAAAAAGGCAATCACAATGTCGCTTTATTGGAAAAATTGGGCGAATTGGGGTTGATGGGAACGCATATTCCCGAAGAATATGGTGGTTCGGGCATGGATACGAACACGAATACCTTGATTTGTGACGCTTTGGGGCCAGGCGGTGGCTTTACGGTTTCTTTCGCGGTGCAAACGGGGATTGGGATGTTGCCGATTTTGTATTATGGAAATGAAGCGCAAAAACAACAATATTTGCCTGCTTTGGTGGCGGGTACGTTGAAAGCCTGTTATTGTTTGACAGAGCCGGGTTCTGGTTCAGACGCTTTGGCGGCGAAAACACGGGCTGATTTGACGGCAGATGGCAAACATTATGTGTTGAATGGTCAAAAAATGTGGATTTCAAGTGCTGCCTTTGCGGATATTTACATCGTTTTTGCTAAAATTGGCGGTACGAAATTCACTGGTTTCATCGTTCCGCGCGGTGCAGATGGATTGACTTTGGGTGCAGAAGAAGATAAATTGGGTATTAAAAGTTCGCCGACACGACAAGTTTTCTTTGAAAATGTGCATGTGCCTGTTGAAAACGTGTTGGGCGAGATTGGCAAAGGGCATTTGATAGCGTTCAATGTGTTGAATATTGGACGATTCAAATTGGGTGCCTTGTGTTTGGGCGGCTCGAAAGTCGTAGCAGATTCAGCCGTGAAACATGCGGTTGAAAGACAACAATTCAAACAACCGATTGCGAATTTTGGAGCGATTCAATTCAAATTAGCAGAAATGGCTATTCGTAATTTTGCCGCAGAATCTTCACAATACCGTGTGTCTCAATTGATTCAAGATAGGATTGCGGTGTTGAGAGCGAAAGGCAAGAGTTATGCAGATGCGACGTTGGATGCGGCGGAAGAATATGCGATTGAATGTTCCATTTTGAAAGTTGCAGGTTCTGAGGCGTTGGATTATGTGGTGGATGAGAACGTGCAAGTACATGGCGGATTGGGTTATTCGGAGGAATACGGCGCGGCGCGGGCATATCGGGACAGCCGAATCAATCGGATTTATGAAGGGACGAATGAAATCAATCGGTTGTTGACCGTCGATATGTTGTTGAAAAAAGCGATGAAAGGACAATTGGATATTGTTACGCCAGCTTGGGCGGTGCAAAAAGAATTGACTTCCATGCCTTCGATGACGCGTCCGACGGGTTTGTACGGCGAGGAAAAAGCGGCGATGAAAGATTTCAAAAAAATTATTTTGATGGTTGCTGGTGGAGCCGTGAAAATGCAGATGGATGGCAAAATCAACTTGGAAAAAGAACAAGAGATTTTGATGAATGTAGCCGATATGATGATAGAATCTTTTAATATGGAATCAACGCTGTTGCGGGTTGAAAAATTGCGGTTGATGGAGAAAGAGGTGAGTCAAGAAGTCTATGAGGCGATTTTGAAAGTCGTTTTTGCAGACGGAACGGCGCGGATGCATAAATTTGCAACCGATGCCATTTCCAGTTTTGCAGAAGGCGATTTATTGAAAACGTTTTTGATGGGTGTGAAACGGTTTACCAAATATCCTGCGGTGAATGTGAAAAATATGCGCCGTCAAATTGCAGGAGCAATGATTGAGCGCAAAGCGTATTGTTTTTAATTGGACAGCAATTTCCGCTTTGGAAATTTTTGAAATAGGATGCTTATGATTTGAAAGATAAAAAGGATGTTTTGAGTTAAAATTTGCGCTTTTCAACTGAAAATATCCTTAAAATCCTTCAAATCCTTAAAATCATCAGCATCCTATTTCAAGAATTTTCCAAAGCGGAAATTGCTGTTCTAATTTCAAGGATTGCAAGGATTTTTTGAGTTTTAATTTAGGTGCTTCAACCGAAAATATCCTTCCAATCTTTGACATCAGAAGCATCCTATTTAGAATGATTCCCAAAGCGAAAATCGCTGTCTTTCCAAACGTTTTTATTCTATTGAAATGCTCATTGAATCGAAGTAGGTGAATTTCAATAACCAACAACAACATTTCGACAACAACGTTTGGAGGGTTTGAAACCCTCCAAACGTTATAGTTATACGATATGGAGAGTTTGAAACCCTCCAAACGTTATAGTTATACGATATGGAGAGTTTTCAATAACCAACAACAACATTTCGACAACAACGTTTGGAGGGTTTGAAACCCTCCAAACGTTATAGTTATACGATATGGAGAGTTTGAAACCCTCCAAACGTTATAGTTATACGATATGGAGAGTTTCAAACCCTCCAAACGTTATAGTTATACGATATGGAGAGTTTCAAACCCTCCAAACGTTATAGTTATACGATATGGAGAGTTTGAAACCCTCCAAACGTTATAGTTATACGATATGGAGAGTTTGAAACCCTCCAAACGTTATAGTTATACGATATGGAGAGTTTCAAACCCTCCAAACGTTATAGTTATACGATATGGAGAGTTTCAAACCCTCCAAACGTTATACTATATTGAAAACCAACACTTTAGCATACATCTACATCAGTTGGTTGTTGTGGAATATCCTTTTCTGTTGTCTGCACGGCTTCAAGCCAAAGCAAAAAATCTAAATATTTGGGGATGTTTCATTTATGGCGTATCCTTTTTTTTCGATTTTTTGCCAATTTTGAAAAAAAAGAATGCCTACGTCTTGCATCGTAATTTTATTTATCGTAATATTGCAATCAATTAATAAAAATATGGGTTTAACTAAAACAGAAAGTTTCACTGACAGCCAAAATGAGTTGGCAATCTTTGCAAAAGCCTTAGGACATCCTGCGCGGGTAGCGATTCTTGAGTTTTTGCTCAAAACAGATAAATGTATTTGTGGCGATATTGTCAATGAATTGCCGTTATCACAACCCACTGTGTCTCAACACCTTAGAGCGTTGAAAGAAGCCGATTTGATTCGCGGGAACATCGAAGGCACAGCGATTTGTTACTGCATCAATCCCGAACCGTTTAAAAAATTCATGGCGGTAGTGGGCGCGTTTATCAAGGAATATTCCAATAACCCAACAAAGTGTTGCTAAAATGAAATTATCAGAATTAAAAACGGCATTAAATACTGTAAAATCTTTAAATTTTGTATTGCCAACTGGCAAAACGATTCCTGCCCATTTTCACATTACGGAAGTAGGCTTATCGTCCAAACATTTTATTGACTGTGGCAATTCAATACACGTCGAAAAATGGGCAAATTTCCAAATTTGGGTTTCGGTTGATATTTATCACCGTTTGAAACCGACTGCTTTATTGAAAATCATCGAAAATTCCAAAATGATTTTAGGCGATGAAGATTTGGAAGTCGAAATCGAATATCAAACCGAAACCGTAGGCAAATACGCTTTGGCAATACAGGGCGAAACCTTTACACTCGTGCCAAGACAAACGGATTGTTTGGCAAAAGAAACTTGTTTTGTGCCACAAGTAAAACAAAAAGTTTTTGAATTAGTCACGGTGGCGCAATCTTGTTGCACATCAGAGGGCGGTTGTTGTTAACTTAGATGAAATTAGTAATTTACCCAAGTTGCACGGTAGGCGGTTTCGCCGCCGAAAAGAGGGAGATGGGGACGTGTGTGTGTTGTTTTTTGGAACGGGGCTTTGCCCCGTTCCAAAAAACAACACACACACGTCCCCAGAAAGTCTTTTTGCTGCCTAAAACGGTATTACCGCGCAACTTAGGTTAATTTATAAACTGCGTTTCGGAAAAATTTCCAATTTTCCGAAACGCATTCAAAAATCCATTTATATATGATCCATATTTTAATTCTTTGTACAGGCAACAGTTGCCGCAGCCAAATCGCGCATGGCTATTTTGAACATTTTACGGATGGTCGAAAAGTCAAAATTTACAGTGCAGGTGTGGAAACACATGGCGTAAATCCGCGAGCCATTTCGATTATGAAAGCAGATAAAATTGACATTCAACATCATACGTCTAATCATATTGATGAATATGTTTCGATTCCATTCAATTATGTGATTACGGTCTGCGATAACGCGAAAGAACGATGCCCGTTTTTCCCTACGAAAGCCTTAAAAGTGCATTACAATTTCCCAGACCCTGCCCAAGCGACTGGTTCAGAGGCGGAAATCATGACATCCTTTGAGTCCGTCCGCGATTTGATAAAAAATTTCACCAAACATTTTGTAGAAATCCATCATTTAGGAATGGGTTTTAACTAAACGACTCCTGTTACGCAGTCCTCTTTTAGGAGGCAACTCTAATTTCGTTTTTGGCGCGAAGCGGTTTCCGAAACAGACCCTTTTTACAGAACAATATTTTGTCTTCAAAAAACACTGCGTAACAGGAGTAAATTGTTTTAAAATTGACGTTTCCGAATCACTTACTTAGTTTTGCAAGCACTGTAATCCACTAAATTCAAGTTTAAAAATCAGCTTTTTCTAAAAAAAGCTTTCCTATTTTCAATCCCTTTCATTTTTTTAACTATCATTGCGCGGTTTTGGAAACAAACATGGTGTTAAACATTATTAAAAAAAAGCATACCGAGAAAAATTATGTTAGTAAAAACTTATGCGGGTGCTGTCAAAGGCATTGACGCTCAAACGATTACGGTAGAGGTCAATGTCGGCGGGACGCTTTCTGCCCAAACAGACCGTTTTTATTTTTTAGTCGGACTTCCCGACAATGCTGTGCGCGAAGGCTTACAACGCATCGAAGCCGCCGTCAAAAATGCGGGGATGCACATGGAACGCATCAAAACAGTGGTCAATCTCGCGCCTGCGGACTTGCGCAAAGAAGGTTCGGCGTATGACGTGGCGATTGCCGTTGCGTTTTTGGCTGCTACAGACCAGATTAAACAGGTGGATTTAAATAAATATATTTTGATGGGTGAATTGTCCTTAGATGGCAGTTTGCGCCCTATCAAAGGCGCGTTACCGATTGCGGTGCAGGCGCAAAAGGAAGGGTTTAAAGGCATTTTTCTTCCAAAAGCCAATGCCCGAGAAGCCGCGATTGTGAAAGGCTTGAACGTTTTTGGGATGGATCATTTGCGTCAAATTGCCGATTTTTTGAATGATAAAATCAATTTAGAACCCATTACGGTTGATATTGATGCTGAGTTTGCAGAAAATCAATCTTTTACAGATGTTGATTTTTCAGATGTCAAAGGACAAGAAAATATCAAACGGGCTTTAGAATTAGCTGCTTCTGGCGGTCATAACGCGATTTTGATTGGACCACCCGGTGCAGGCAAAACGATGTTGGCGCGCCGTATTCCAACTATTTTGCCGCCTTTGACCCTGCGCGAATCATTGGAAACGACCAAAGTGCATTCGGTGGCGGGCATTTTACCGCCTGATGCCGCCTTAGTGCCGATTCGCCCGTTTCGGTCGCCGCATCATACGATTAGTGATGTCGCGTTAGTGGGTGGCGGCAGTGACCCAATGCCGGGTGAAATTTCATTGGCGCACAATGGCGTTTTGTTTTTGGACGAATTACCAGAATTTAAAAGGGCTGTTTTGGAAGTGTTGCGGCAACCGATGGAGGAACGGCGGGTGACGATTTCGCGGGCGCGGATGACGGTGGATTATCCCGCAAGTTTCATGTTAATAGCGTCGATGAATCCCTGTCCGTGTGGCTATTACAATCATCCTGAGAAAGATTGCGTTTGTGGAAGTATCGTTGTGAAGCGGTATTTAAATAAAATTTCGGGTCCGTTATTGGATAGAATTGATTTACATGTGGAAGTTACGCCTGTAAAATTGGAAGAATTAGCTTCTATCGACCCGCCCAAAGAAAATAGTAAAGATATTGTTGCCCGCGTAATTCAGGCGCGAAACATTCAAAATGAACGGTTTAAAGATACAAAAGAGGTGTATTGTAATGCGCAAATGCCAAGCCGAATGGTGCGTGAAGTGTGCATTTTAGACCCCCTTGGTTTGGAAACTTTGAAAAAAGCAATGGAGCGATTGCAACTTTCGGCGCGGGCGTATGACCGCATTTTGAAAGTGGCGCGTACGTCTGCGGATTTATCGGGCAGCCCACAAATTCAAATGGAACATTTGGCGGAAGCGATTCAATATCGGAGTTTAGATAGAGAAGGCTGGGCGCGATAGGCGCATTTGAATCAAGAATGATTTTGAAAATAATTTAATATTTCAATATCTTTGCGTTAAGTAGTTAAAAGTTAAAGAATCGCCCCAAAGGAATGTTGGCTACAAATAGATTTGCGCAACAAATTTCGTAAATTTTTCAAATTTACGAAATTTTACTATTTTGTGTGCAACAAATTTCGTAAATTTGAAAAATTTACGAAATTTTACTATTTTGTGTGCAACAAATTTCGTAAATTTGAAAAATTTACGAAATTTTACTATTTTGTGTGAACAAATTTCGTAAATTTGAAAAATTTACGAAATTTTACTATTTTGTGTGCAACAAATTTTGTAAATTTGAAAAATTTACGAAATTTTAGGTGCAAATCCTATTTTGCGATTCTTTAACATTAATCACTTAAAATGCAGCATTTTGCATTAAAATAATTCATTTTTTTAAATTTATGTTACCAATTAATTCATTCGACTCTATTCGACCTTTTCACGATACGGAGGTTCATGCCGCAATTTTATCCATTTTGGACGAACCGATGTTGAAAACCATTATGCAATTTGCCTTTCCGAACCAAACGGAGGCGGAATGGAAAGCACAATTGAAAACGGTGCATTCGACCCAAGATTTCCAAGCCCGATTTGTTTCTAAAATCATACGGCGCATTTTGGAAACCTCTTCACAGGCATTGACGACTTCTGGTTTTGAAACCTTGTCGCCTGATGCCGCTTATCTATATATCTCCAATCATAGAGATATTTTTTTAGATACGTCTTTAATCAATTTGACCTTATTTGAACACGGTTTGCGCCTCACGGCTTCCGCGATTGGGGATAATTTAGTGCGCCATCCTTTTTTAAATAAAATCGCTAAAATCAATCGCAACTTCTTGGTTTTGAGGGGTTTAACTCCGAGAGAACTCTTGCAAAGCTCTATTGTTATGTCGAAATACATCCATCATTTATTGATGGAGCAGCACCGTCCTGTCTGGCTCGCGCAACGGGAAGGTCGAACCAAAGATGGGAAAGATGCAACCCATGCGGGCGTATTGAAAATGCTTTCGATGGCGGCGGGAAAAATGGATTTGCTTACTTATTTCAAACAATTAAAGGTCGTACCGATTGCGATTTCTTACGAATATGACCCAACCGATATATTGAAAATCCCAGAATTATTGGCGCAAGCGCGGCAGGAAAAATATATCAAAGGCGAAAAAGATGATTTCAACGCCATTATCACAGGTATTACGGGGCAGAAAAAACGAATTCATATTGCGGCTTGCACGGATTTCAACGCTGAATTAGACACTTTAAAAGATATAACAAATCCGAATCAATTTATTAAATCATTGACACAAGTTATTGATAATCAAATTATTAGTAATTATAAATTATGGCCATCAAATTACATTGCGGCGGATTTGCAAACGGATTCGGAGCAATATGCGCCTTTCTATTCGGTTGCCGAAAAAACGTATTTTGTGGAGCGCATGCAAAAAAGAATAGATAGGGATAATCCAGCAATAGTTGCTCCCTTTTTGGAAATGTATGCCAATCCTGTGCATCGAAATGCGCCCAAGTTGGCGTGTAGTACAATTGGGTATTCGCCCAAATGACCCCAACCACAAACTATAACGCGCTCAATTGAATACTTCGTTTTAAAATAAAATCAATATAATTCATTATACATAAAATATTGATTTTTAAAAAAATGGGGATATATAGTGAACTATATATCCCCATAATCGATTTGGTAGTTGGGAAATAAATTTCCCAACTACCAAATTGGTTATTGTTTTTGAATGACCACTTTTTTAGTTCGCATACATTCGCCATCGACTTCTAAGCAAATCAGCACCGTACCTTCCAAGAAACCATCAATGTCCCAACGAGAAGTATAAGCGCCGCCTTTCAACATGCCTTGGTCAAAGGATTTGATAACGCGTCCCATCATATCATACACTTTCAACATGACAAAACTTTGACTTGGAATTTTAAAATCAATGGTCACAAAGCTACTCGCTGGATTTGGCGAACATTGTAATAAACCTTCATGGCAATTCAAGGGAATAAAGGTTGTCGTGCCTATCAAACTACTGGCTGCGCGTACTGTTACTGGCGGCAACGTTTTGATACAATTATTCGCATCGCTCACCGCTATCGTGTAAGTGCCGGGTAAGACGACTAAACTATTCCCACTTTGAAAACCTCCGCCATTGAAACTATATGAATACGCGCCTGTGCCGCCTTTGCCGGTGGCAACCAAAGTCGTATTACTGTTTCTACAAATAATGGTATCCACTTTGACCGTTCCTGTAACTGCCGTTGGTTGGGTAATCACCAAATTAGCCGTTTTGGTACAAAGATTAGAATCAATCACCGATAATGTATAAGTACCCGCCGCAATGTTTGTAAATGTTTTGTTATTTCCAAAAGCACCGCCATTGAAACTATATAAAAACGGTGCAGTACCGCCTACAACACTCATATTCACTGTTGTCGAACCACTAAGACAAGCAATCGCTGCTTGGGTAGAAGTCGGAACTAAGTCGGCAGGTTGTGTCAGAATGGTCGAATTACTCACGCCAACACAACCATTGGTATCTCGAACCGTCACTTGATAAGTGCCTGCTGGAACGGTGAAATTAATCGTATTTTGGAAAGGTCCGCCATTTAAACTGTATTCATAAGCAGAGGCTCCACCTCTTGCGGATGCGCTCATCACGGTCGTACCGCCGAAACAAGCAATGGGCCAAGCCACTGGGTCTGCAACGCGTACGATTTCAGGCTCTGTCACCACCAAAGGACTGACTTTGGTACAACCACTGGCATCTTTTGTCGTAATCGTATAATTTCCTGCCATCAAGGTAAAAATACCTTCTGGGCGGAAATTCGTCCCATCTAAACTATATTGATAGGGCGCAATGCCACCACTTGCACTCGCAACAACAGCTGCAATGCCGCCATTACAAGGTGTTTTGGTGCCAACAAATGCTACTTGAACTTGATAAACCGTTGATGCAGCACTCGTAGCGACACAACCCGCAGTGGTTGTAATCGTCGCGGTATGTGCGCCAACAGCTGCCGTCGTGTAAGTAGTTGCTGCTGCACCTGTGATAACCGTTCCATTATTTTTCCAAACGGCGGATGCAAAAGTGCCATTGCTCAAAGTAGCCGTTATCGCGGTTCCCATACAAGCCATCATTGGGGCAACCGTTACAGTCGGTACGGTTTCCACCATGACCGAAATGGGGTTACTGATAACCGTTACAAAATTGGTTCTCATTTCGCAAGAAATGACATCCATACTGGATAAAGTCGCATCGGTATAAGTCGGACTGTTGGTTCCAACATTGAAATTATTGCGTTTCCATTGATAAACAGGTGTTGCGCCGCCATTGACAGGCGTTGCTGTGAAGATAACCGCACCGCCAACACATGTAAGCATTTTGTTAGCAGCAATGGAGAGATTTGCAATCACAATATTACCTGTTGTTTGAGTACAACCATTGGCATCTTTTACGGTAATGGTATGTGTTCCAGCCGCGACTGTAAACGTACTACTCGCTTGATACGTTCCTGCATTCAAACTATATTGATAAGACGGCGTGCCGCCCATTGCGGTTGCGGTCAAAGCAGTTGTTCCATTGGCAGGAATCGGCGCATTCGTAGCTGCCGAAATGGTCAATACCGTTGGTTGCGTCAATGTAACGGTATTGCTGGATTGGGTACAACCATTCCCATCTCGGGCAAGGATGGTGTATGTACCTGCGGGTCGTGTAAACGAATTACTGGCTTGAAAAAGACCACCGCCAATACTATACATATAACCTGCTGTACCACCAGAAGCAGTCGTGCTTAAAGTGGTAGAACCACCATTACAAAGAATGTTGCCAACCGTCAATGCAGGCACAACCATAGGAGTCGGTTCGGTCAACGTGACGGTACTGGTTGCGATACAACCATTGGCATCTTTGGCGCGAATCGTATGGGTTGCAGCATTTGCGCCAAACGTATTCGTTGCCGAAAATGCACCGCCATCCCAACTATATTGATAAGGCGTAATGCCATTATTTGCCGTTACGTTGACGGAAGTAGCGCCGCCATTACACAAAATCGTACCCATAATCGGCGTTCCAATAGCCAATGCGGTTTGTGCAACCGTAAAGCTACTGCTTTGACCCATACATCCATTCGCATCTTTCGCTGTAATCTGATACGTACCCATAGGCACTGAAAAAGTAGCCGTAGATTGGTAGTTGACACCATCTAAACTGTATTGATAAGGCGCAGTACCGCCACTTGCGGCTCCTGTAACCGTACCATTTCCACCGACACAGGCAGTCGTACCAGTGATAGTTGTTACCACTTGAAGCGCAGAAACAGCATTACTGGTTGCGTTACAACCTGCTACAGTTGTGACAGACACCGTATAATTACCTGCTGCAAGCGGCGTATAAGAAGCTGATGTTGGAAATTGGTAGGCTTTAACGCGGTTTTGCCAAGGTTCCGTAACGTATATCTGATTTTTGTAAACCCATAAACCTGTAACTCTACTTCCAAGCGGTTGTGTTGCATCCAACTGAGCCACCGTAACCCCTATTGTAGAACCATAATTAAATCGTTGAACGCGGGCGTTGCCATCGTCCCCAACATAGATGTTTTGGTTTTCATCTACATACACACCTGTTGGCGAAGACAATTCATTCGCGCCCGCGCCTACCGAACCTGTACCTGCTACGGTTACGCCAACCGTGGCACCAGGAGCCCATTTTTGAATGCGATGATTGTCTTGATCGACTACATATAAATTATTTTGAGCATCTATTGCAAGAGCGATTGGATTATTTAATTTATCAGCAGTAGAACCAGGTGCGTTTGTAACGCCTGCTACAGTTACGCCAGAACTGGCACCAGGAGCCCATTTTTGAACGCGATGACTGAAAGTGGCTTTATCTACGATATAGATATTTCCTGAATTATCCACAACAACTGCGACTGGCTGGCCCAATTGACTCGGACTATTTCCATTAATACCACTCGTGCCAGCTACGGTTGTACCCGTTATAGCACCCGCATTCCATTTTTGAACTCTGTGATTAGCTCTGTCGGCAATATACATGGCTCCTACATTATCTACAAATACACTCATCGGTTCACTCAATTGGTTCAGTGCGCCACCTTGTCCATTACCACCTGCAACGGTCACGCCTGTCGTCGCGCCAGCAGCCCATTTTTGAATCCGATTATTGAATCGGTCTGCGACATAAACGGTTCCATTATTATCCACGAAAATACCAGATTGGGTTCCTCCTGCATTCACTAAAAGCAACTGCGCTGGTCCTGAACCCCTTGAACCACCACCCGCAACGGTTTTCCATGCAATGGTATCCGCTTTCGCGTAAACGGATGCACCATTCCTTTTCCAATCAAAAGATTTAATTTGCCCATGACTCATCGTACCAGTGATAGGATTGCCTACACAAACGGGATTGGGCGTAAGGGTCAAAGTGGGCGTTGTTTCAACGCTCACCGTCAATGGATTGCTCAGAAGCGGCGCATTCAATCCCACACCTGTCATCTCGCAAGTAATCACATTGCCATGCGACAAGTTGGAAACCGTATAAGTATTGTTGGTTGCGCCAGCGATGTTCGCACCACCTTTTTGCCATTGATAGGTTAGCGGTGTTGCGTCCACAAGGTTCGCCGTAAAGGTGACAGGCGTACCTGCACAAACATTGGTAGCTCCATTGATAATAACGGATTGGGCAAATGTTGAAACAGCCGTAAAAAAGGTTAGCAGTAGGCTCAACGACCTACAAAGAGTAGTGATTCTTTTCATTCAGGAACATTAATTTAGAGTATGAATTATAATGGTTGTTTTTTAAAGCACAAAAGAGTCCAATGGTTTTTCGTTTTTCTTGCACCTTTTGTTTTTTGCAAAACGGAGACTGTAAAATTTCTACAAAATTAATTAAAAATAATCAAATACAACAATTATCATATTATTTTTTTTACAAAAAAAACGGCATGGATAGAGTCCTTTTGACCTATCCATGCCGTTTTTATAGGATGAATGCCTATCCTAACGTCATACGCTATTTATGGTAAATGGTTGCTTATCAACCGTTTGGAGGGGTTTGAATTAGGATTTTTAGGATTTTTCAAGATTGAAAGGATTGATTTTCAATCCTTTCAATCCTAATTCAAACCAAGTACTTATTTGAAATAAAAACCATTCGGACCAATACCCACTGTTTTTGAATATTTAAACGCCTTATCGCTTGGATTGATGACATGAAATTGACCACCTGCTGTAAACGTAGGCGCGTCTGCGACATACAAAAAGCCTGATTTGGGGTCAAAACCTAAACCATATAAACTTTTAAAATTGGGACTTTCCATCCAAACTTTGGGTGGAGTTGCCCCGAAATTCAAAATATCCTTTGTGTAAATTTTGTTATTTGCTACAAAATACAAATTATATTTGTCAATATCCACCACTAAACTACTCGCGCCCACAGGTATATCAAAAGAACGCTCTACGGCTTCCCCATGCAATTTTATCAATTTGCCTGTTGGCACTGCCTGTCCCCAATCGCCTGTACACAAAACCCAAAGGTCATTATTGACATCCAATTCCATTCCCTTGACATTATACGCGCCTGCACCGAGATAGATTTTTTTCACCACCGAATCTCCCAAAGTGGTCACAACAGAGATAACCGAATCCACAGGTGCTACGGGCGCATTCCAAGCATTGCCCCCGTCATTGGCAACATAGACTTTATTGCCCGTCAATAACATTCTATCCGCCCCTCTTGTATTCAATAAAATGCGTTTGGCAATGGTCTTCGTACCAAAATCATAAACGCGAATCGCGCCAGCACTATTCGTGCTGCCTGTATCCTTTCCATACTCGCTGATGTAGGCTTTGATGGTTGAAATGGGCAAAAAAGAACGCGGAAACACACAACCATCAATCGAACCCGTTTTCACAAAATCGCTTGCATTGACAACCATTACTTTATTAGAATTATTCACAACCACATACGCATTGCTGCCGTCGATTGCCATAGATTGCACGACATCACCCAATTTGGCTGCCCCATTTGCGTTTTCAAAAAGATTATTGGTAACGGTTGTGTCGGTGCGATTGAAAAAAGAAATGGTTCCATTGCTTTTTTGAAAGCCTCCTTCACAAACCACAAAAACGCCTGTTGAATACGCGCCTTTGGTTGCAACCGTATCATCGGTGCAACTCATTAAAAAACAGCATAATACAATGCTACACGCCCAAAGGCTGCCTTTTTTAAGATTCATTTAATCCAAAATTTGTTGACAATAAATTAAAATATTTTAGAATACGATTTCAATACGAAACCTTTTTTGAAGACAAAAGACAGGTTTATCCTGCTCGATGCAGGGGCATGAGCATGAGCTTGTAGATTTGGCTTCAATGTCTTTTTTTCCCGAAAGTATTGAAAATCAAGGTTTTGAGCGATGTATTCTGACTCATTTCGCTTTTTATCGCCTTCCCACCATGTGCGCATGACAGTGACTGAAGCGATGCTTCTTGATAAAAAGGTTTTAGAAATATACAGCTGCGGGTACAGTTCTGGATTTGAACCAGATTCCATGTGCTTAAAACCGCGCAAAGATAGCATTTTGTATCAAAATTCATTAAAATCTTTTATAACTTTGCGGTCGATTAAAAACCTTGTTTTTTCGGTATTAAAATTCCAATCGTTCATCTATAAAAACTTGAATATGAATAAGTTAGCCATTTTGACGGGCATTGTATTAACGGCAGCGTTGACGCGGTTGCTGCCTCATCCAATGAATTTTTCGCCGATTGCAGCCATGGCGTTATTCGGTGGTGCGTATTTCGGCAAACGAACTACGGCGGTGTGGATTCCATTGGCAGCCCTTTGGTTCAGCGATTTGGTGTTGAATAATACCCTTTATGCGCAATATTATGATGGATTTGCATGGATAACGCCCAGTTTTTATTGGAGTTATGGTGTATTTGCATTGTTGGCAATTGCAGGAACGTTTTTTTTGCAAAAACCAACGACAACACGGGTGATTGGCGGCAGTTTGGCAGCGTCCTTAGTTTTTTTCTTGGTTTCTAATTTTGGTGTTTGGTTGGAAAGCGGCATGTATCCGAAAACGGCAACGGGTTTGACCGCTTGTTATGTAGCAGGATTGCCTTTTTTGAGCAATACGATTATGGGTGATTTGGTTTATACAGGTATTTTATTTGGTGTTTATCAATGGATTCAAAATAAATATTTGGTAAAAGCATCGTAAGAAGATAGGTTTCGGAAACCTTGAAGGTTTCCGAAACCTAAAATCGTTTAATAATTCGGATTCTGTTTCAATTTACCTTGATAAGCATCCATCGTTGCTTGGTCAAAAGGGAATAATTCACTTTTGTTCGGCGTGTAAAACGAGCCAAAGCCTTGCCAAAGCGGTTTCCCATCAATCGCACTTGCTGTTGTTAAATGCTGTCGCCAATCCATTTTCGTCCAACCCGTTACCGCAGCCGTTGTGAACGGCTGGTAATAAGAATTGTACCATTGAATTTCCTCGCCCACATTTTTCCAATGAATATATTGCGGCACATTGGCATATTTGCCTGTTGCATCCCGAATCGCTTGAATATTGGTACGCGCTTCCGCAATCTTCGTTCCCAATAGATTCCACCGAACCAAATCGAATTTCCGAATGCCTTCACTTCCAAATTCTAAATACCGTTCATGGGCAATTGCAGTGAAAAAGCTATCTTTGGAAGTGGGCGTAACGCCGATTCTGGATTCAAAACCTTTGTAAGCACGTTTCCGAACTTCTTCAAAAGCGGTTTTTGCTGCCGCCGTCGGACTGCCATTGATTTCATTATCCGCTTCCGCAAACATCAACAATACATCCGCAAACCGAATGAAGGGCCAGTTATAACCTACATTTAAAACAGTTCCGGGAAGCAAAGGAACGCGCCAATCTCTCCTAAATTTCCCATCGGTCAACTCGCCCAAACGACGGACGGTTTTAATATTGGTTGCGGATGGAACGGTATAATTGGTAATCGTCACAGGCAAACGCGTATCAATGGAGTCAAATGCGTAGAAATAATTCGGCAAAACCGTCACACCGCCGCCGCCCGCGCCATAACGAGAAGCAGCATTCGTGACCACCCCATTATAATTCCCCATCCGACTATCGGAATTGGCATTACCGCCGCCCGCGCCTGCTTCAAAAAGGATTTCACCTTGTGGGTCGTATTGAAACGAAGTTAATTTGCGCCAAATGTCTTCAAAACTTGGATTCAACGTATGTTGACCCCGATTTGCCATCAAATCCGCACATTCATCCCGCGCAATTTTGTAATACGTCAAATAAT
This sequence comes from Chitinophagales bacterium, assembly GCA_013298955.1. GTDB lineage: Bacteria > Bacteroidota > Bacteroidia > Chitinophagales > Saprospiraceae > JAAFJT01. The sequence continues at coordinate 18,120 of JAAFJT010000048.1, read as the reverse complement.
CGCTCCGTCGTTCCATGATTTTGGAATCGCTCCGCAATGAATATCCGCCTCTGAATAAGGACATTTTCGCCCGCAATGCTTTGGCAGCTCCTTTGGTGACGCGTTCATCGCGTTTGACCGCCGTACGCCAAGGCAATAAATCGGTTGCGGTTTTTAAATCTGCAATTAATTTATCATACGTTTCATCCCGATTTGCTTGGGGCGCGAATAAATCGGTTTGCTTATACGCAGGAATCATCGGCGCAGGCACATCGCCCCAATTGCGGATTAATTCAAAATAAAATTGCGCCCGCAAAACCAAAGCTTCCCCATGCAACCGTTTCAATTCTGTTTGTTCAGCAGCCGTTCCATTGGTGTATTTCGCCATCAATGGGATTTGCTCAATGCACAAATTGGCTTTTTCAACGCCCCGATACAATTGAATGAATGGATTACGTATCTCAATATTGCTTAATAACAATTGATACCGCCCTACGCCGCGCCGTCCATTGTCGATATTGCCCGCCACAATCATTTCATCCGAATCATAAGGATAATATTGACTCAGCCGAATCCCATAACCATTATCGCCCATTAATTCGTCGTAAACGCCGATAAGTGCCGTTGTCGCATTGGAAACGTCTGAAAAAACCTGCTCTACACTGTATTGTGATACAGGATTGACCTGCATGAAATCTTTACAGTTGTAAACCGTAAGTGCCGTTGTCATTAACAAGGCTCCTTGAACTATTTTTGAAATATATTTTTTCATGTTGAAATATTAAAATTAGGTGTATTCAACCTCGACGTGTATTCAACCTCGACGAGGTTGCAACCTCGTCGAGGTTCGTTGTCATTAACAAGGCTCCTTGAACTATTTTTGAAATATATTTTTTCATGTTGAAATATTAAAATTAGGTGTATTCAACCTCGACGTGTATTCAACCTCGACGAGGTTGCAACCTCGTCGAGGTTAGCACATTTAAAAACTTGCATTAATCCCCAATACATACACTTTCGCACGCGGATACGCTGCAAAATCAACGCCCGGTGTCAAAGGGTCTGTCCGTCTTGCCGTCACTTCGGGGTCGTAACCACTGTATTTGGTGAAAATCGCTGCATTATTAATCGTCGCATACACGCGGAATTGAGATGCTTTCAATTGACGCATTAAAGCAGCCGGTAACGTATAACCAATTGTAACATTACTCACACGCACAAAAGAACCATCTTCAATATCAGTGGATTTGACAAAATAGCGTTGTGCATTAGCAGGCGACCAAATTTGTGGATTGGGGTTCAACGCAGCTAAAGCAGCAGGGTCATTGACAAAATTGCCATTTGCATCCACATTGCGCCAACGGTCTTTCATCTTTGCCAACATATTTAAATTGGGAAAAGTACCATCTGTCCATTCAATATGATTCGCATTATACACGCTGTTGCCATAAACGAAATTCAAAAAGACGCTCAAATCAAACCCTTTGTATTGAAATTGATTGTTCCAACCACCCATAAATTTAGGTTGCGCATTGCCAATTACCTGACGGTCGCCATCGGTTGTAATCAATCCATCCCCATTTAAATCCTTGATTTTCAACGATCCGGGTCGAATAATGCCCGCAATATTGGAACAGTTGGGTACACCTGTTTTCAACGTGTAACCTGTGACCGCATCATAATTAAAATCCGAAATCGGATACCAGCCATCTGTTACAAAACCATACATCAAACCGACGGATTCACCCACTTTCACCAAATAATCATCGGCTCCATCCGAACCTTGCCAACCTGAATTTCGAGTTTGTTGTGCCAAACCACCTAAACTTTCGACTTTGTTTTTATTAAACGAAATGTTGAAATTGGAAGACCATCTGAAATCCTTTTTGCGCATCACATCGCCATTGATTTGAATTTCAAGACCTGTATTAGAAGTCGCACCCACATTTTGCAATTGGGAAGTGTAACCTGTCACGGGCGGAATCGCTACCGCAAGCAACAAATCTTTGCCATCATTTTTATACGCATCAATCGTGACTTGAATCCGATTGTTTAAAAACCCTAAGTCCAAACCCACGTTTTTAGAAAGGGTTCGTTCCCAACGCAATTTATCATTCGCCAACGCAGAAGGCGCAAATCCGGGCAAAATCGTATGATTTATCGCATATTCACCCGTCACACCATATAATTGTAAATATAACAAATCACCAATTCGATTATTCCCTGCCGTTCCAAAACCAGCTCTAATTTTGCCATCCGTCAAAATTTTAGAACCTTTCAACACAGGCGCATTCGTAAAACGGTACGCCACCGAACCCGAAGGAAACACTAACATCCCATTTTCATACTTGAATTTCGTAGAACGGTCTGCCCGAACCGAAACACTCGCCAAAAACGTTTTGTCAAAAGCATAATTCGCCCGCGCAAAAAACGAGAAAATGCGACTTGGCGGATTTTCAAACGAACTTGCACGCGGTTGCGCCGAACCTGTCGGAGGCGAACCTAAACCCATATTCGATAAGGCTTTTTCTGCCGAAATGTCCGCAGGGAAAAAACGCGTTTCGGTCAAAACCGATTTAGCTGTCAATTGGTACAATTCCTGACCCACCAACAAATTTATATCATGGTGTTTTGCAATATCATTCAAAGCATATTGCAATGTATTCGTATTGTTAAGCGTCTGATTCAACTGCGTACCAATGGAAGCAATCGGCAAAGTCGCAAATTGACGCGCCAAAGGAGTGACTTTGCTATAAAAAAGGTCATTTTCAATCGCCGTGTTATCATAACCAAACGTAGAGGCAAAGGTCAAGTTGGGCAATAATTTGTAATTGAAATAACCACTTAGATTCGTCCCAGTCGTATAATTACGGCGATATTCCGCCTGCGTCATAATCACAGGATTAATCACGCCACTCGACCGAATGTAATAATCTTCATCAAATTGATCCACCGGAGCAGCCGTTGCTATCTCAAAAGGTCGATATTGGATGCTATGTCGCAAACGATTCGTCGTCCGCGTCCCCGAACCTGAAGTGCCTGCACCGCGAACCGTCTGATTGAGGTAACGCGCCGTTAAGCCGAAACTCAACTTGGTAGAAGCTACATGGTCTAATTTGACATTGGCTAATTTGCGGTCGAAACCCGATTCAATCAAAACACCGTCTTCTGTATTATTGGTCAAACTGATGTTGTAACGCGTTTTTTCGCTACCGCCATTGATAGACAAATTATGATTTTGATACCCTGCTTTTCTGCCAAATACCTCATCTTGCCAATTGACCGCTTTTGCATTTTTATAATTGCTCAACGTATCCCAAGTATTGCCATATGTTTTTCTGAAATTGACCGAATCATTGGTCATTTTCGATTTTTCATACTGCCAAACCACAAATTCATACGGGTCTAACACATCCATCGTCTTAGAAATCTGCCGATAACCGAAAGAACCATTGTACGAAATGGTCGTTTTACCCGCTTTACCGCTTTTGGTGGTGATGATAATGACCCCATTCGCCCCGCGTGCGCCATAAATCGCCGTCGTCGAAGCGTCTTTCAACACATCTACAGAGGCAATATCTTGAGGCGAAATCACACTTAACGCATTTTCGAGTTGCACCCCATCGACGATATAGATAGGTGTATTGTCTTGCGTGATGGAGCCGCCACCGCGCACCCGAATCACGACATCCGCCCCCGGCGCACCTTCGGAAGAAGTCACCTGCACCCCCGCCAAACGCCCTGCTAAGGCTTCCGCAGCATTGGAAAGCGGCACATCTTTCAATTGTTTTTCGCCAACAGAGGAGACCGAACCCAAGACATCCCGCCGATTGACATTGCCATAACCCACTGCAACCACTTCATCCAAGACTTTGGCATCACTCACAAGGGTAATATTCAACTCATTTTTAGCACCGATTTCTACCGTTTGTTTGAGATAGCCGATGTAGGTAAACACCAATTCAACCGCCCCTTTATCGGGTACAGCGAGGGAAAATTTGCCATCAAGGTCTGTAATTGTGCCATTTGTCGTGCCACTGAGGACGATATTGACACCAGGCAGGGGTTCCCCTTTTTCGTTTTCTTTGACTTGCCCCGAAATCTGTCGGGTTTGCGCCAGCAGTGAGTAGCTGCATAAAAGGAGCAACATCAAAAATTGTGATTTTTTTTTCATCATTTTAACAAAAGAATCGTTTTGTTGAGCGTGCAATGTTATGAGTTTCTTATCCATTTTGAAAGTTCATATTATTTATTCCAAAATTGATATGGCGAAATTAAGCATTTAAAAAGATAAAGTATTCAATAAATACGGGAACGTTCCCGTAAAAATTCCTTCTTTTAAAATCGTTAAAAAGTATTTTGTGAAAATTTTAGAATTAAATTTATCGCAATTTAAATCGCTTTTGCATGAAACAAATCGTATTAACAATCCTCTTTTGCGCTGCCATTTTGAACGCAAAAGCGCAAAAAATCGTCGTCGCGGCGGATGGTTCGGGTCAATTCACCACGATTCAAGCTGCTATCAACAGTTTGCCCGATTCTGCCACCACACAGCGCGTCATTTTCATCAAAAGGGGCGTTTATCGGGAGAAAATCTTCCTCGAAAAACATAATATCCTCCTTCAAGGCGAAAAAGTACCCCAATTAGGCGGCAAATGGACGGATGAAGGGGGTACGAAAATTATTTATTCCGAATCTCGTGAAATCTTCCGTTGCAGCAACAAAGACGATTGGGGCGCGGGAACGATGAACATCCGCGCCAAAGACATTACGTTGCTTAACTTATTGATAATCAATGATTTTGGTTTTATGGCAAAAGGGGATTCAACGTTTATATGTGATGGCGTTGCCAAAATTACCCATAAAAATGGACATCAATTTGCGTTACGCTGCATGCCAATAACGCAACGGTTGACCGTTCAACAGTGCAATTTTCATAGTTGGGGCGGTGATACGGTCAGCCCGTGGGACGTTGATAACGGCACTTTTAAATTTTTGGATTGCACAATGGAAGGGGCAGTTGATTTTTATTGTCCGCGTGGTTGGGCGTATGCCGAAAATTGTTATTTCATTTGTCATAACAATAATGCTGCGATTTGGCATGATGGAACGGGTACGGAATCCGCCAAAACCGTTTTGAAAAATGGTCGCTTTGTAGGCGATAAAGGATTTAAATTGGGTCGTTTCCATAGAGATGCGCAATTTTATTTGGTTAATTGTACATTTTCAAAAGAAATGGCAGATGCGGACATTTATCAAGTGCGCAAAGACACGACTTTGATGTGGGGAAAACGTGTTTTTTATTACAATTCCCATCGAGAAGGCGGCGATTTTAGTTGGCACAAAAACAATTTGGATAAAAAAACGGCGAAACAAATCAATGCGGAGTGGACTTTAAAGGAACGTTGGAACACTGCACCTGTATCCAGTAAAACAAAAAGCGATTATGGCTTGCCGAAAGTGGCGAATGCCCCTGTGGTTGCACCGATGATTTCGGAAGATTCGATTGCCGAAAATATGCTTATCGCGCAACGCAATGAGGGCGGTTGGGCGAAAACATTGAATGGTAAAACGCAACCACCACCATATAATCAATTGTGGGACAATACTTTACGAGCGTCTATCACGGATGATAAAGGGCGCAATGATGCAACGATTGATAATCATACAACGAATCGTGAAATTAAACATTTAGCGCAAGCGTTCCATAAAACCCAAAATCCTAAATATAAGGATGGGGCAGAACGCGGGATTGCGTATTTATTAAAAATGCAATATGAAAATGGTGGTTTCCCTCAATTTTATCCTGATGTATCAAGTTATCGCAAACACATCACGTATAATGATAATGCCATGATTCAAGCATTAGAAACCTTGAAAAACGTTGCAGAAGGCAATACACCGTATGAAAATATCGCTCTTTCGATGCGTGAACAAGCAAAAACGGCGGTAGAACGCGGGATTGATTGTATTTTAAAAACACAAATTGTGGTCAAAGGGCAGCCAACAATTTGGTGTGCGCAGCATGATTTTAAAAATCTTACTCCTATAAAAGCGAGGACTTTTGAATTACCATCATTTAGTGGAAACGAAAGTGTTGGGATTCTTGATTTTTTGATGCAATTGGAAAATCCAAATCCTGCGGTACGTAAGGCGATAATTGATGGGGTCACTTTTTTGGATTCGCTTAAAATCATTGGTTTTAAAACGGAACGCATTAAAGATGCTAATCAAGAGACAGGAGAAGATGTCGTGGTAAAACAAGATGCTTCATCGGTCATTTGGGCGCGTTTTTACGATTTGGAAACACAAAAACCATTGTTTTCAGGGCGTGACGGGGTGCAAAAAGAACATTTAAGTGAGATTGAAAATGAAAGACGGATTCATTATGCTTGGTATGGGACTTGGGCAAAAGAGTTATTGAGCAAAAAATACCCAAAATGGGTAGCAAAATGGGGAAAATGAAAAAATATAAGTTAGAGATATGATTTAAAATACCTCCCCTAAATGATTTGTGAAAATTATCTTGCGTCCTGTTTCAAACTTAACGCAAGTTTTGTGCATTTAATTGAGTTCAATTCCTTATTTGAAATAAGCTAAGTAGTTGAATCAAAATAAGTTACCAAAATATAAGTCATTGATAATCAATTGATTCGTATCGAATCAAGGTCGGCGAAGTTGCAACCTCGCCGACCTTTTGGATAGGTTATTTCAATTGAACTACTTACAAGATTCAATAAATATGAAATTAAAATTATGGGTATGCTTTTTTATGGGTGTTACGAGTGCGAAAGCACAATCTTCCAAAGGGTTGACAGGTATTGCAGACACTTCGTATAGTTCGGATAGTGCATTGAAAAAAACGTTGAAAACCCATCCCAATGCCGTGTTGATTCCTGAAAAAGCCTTTAAAAAAGTGGAGGAACATCGGAATATTTCATATGTGAATACAGGGACACGAAATTTGCATTTGGACGTTTTTCATCCCAAAAAGCATTCTAAAAAAGGGCGACCCGCGATTTTAATCATTCATGGCGGCGGTTGGCGTACGGGCAATCGGGCGATGCACCTTCCATTGGCGCAGCATTTGGCGGCACTTGGTTATGTCAGCATTACGGTTGAGTATCGCCTTTCGACGGAGGCACTTTTTCCTGCGGCAGTGCATGATTTGAAAGCGGCAATTCGATGGATTCGGGCAAATGGAATGACTTATAATATTGATACTCAACGAATTGTTGGTTTAGGTTTTTCCGCAGGTGGGCAATTAGCCGCGTTGTTGGGTAGTACGAATCATATGCCATCTTTTGAAGGTGCGTTAGGGGATTTGCGTCATTCGAGTGCGCTGCAAGCTGTGATAGATATAGATGGCATTTTGGCATTCATTCATCCTGAATCGGGCGAAGGCGATGACTCGCGCAATACATCTGCTGCTACGCATTGGTTTGGGTATTCCAAAACGGAAAATCCTGCGCTTTGGACAGAGGCTTCTGCCTTGACACATGTGGGTAAAAATACGCCTCCGACGTTGTTTTTGAATAGTTCGGTGGATAGAATGCATGCAGGACGCGATGATTATAGAAAAAAATTAGATACTTTTAAAATTTACTCCGAAGTGCATACTTTTGATGCCTCTCCACATGGATTTTGTTTATTTGCGCCTTGGTTTGCGCCGACAGTCGAGTTTATTGACCTATTTTTAAAGAAAATTTTAAACAGGTAGGGCAATAGGGAGACATAGCACACATAAAGACAATTTATTATATGTGTCCTATGTCTCCCTATTGCCCTATGTGTTTAAAACTCTATTTTATAATTCAGATTTGGCAAAATGCCGATATGATACGCATTTTTAATTTTATACGTTTCGGTATCAAAATATTGATAATATATATTCAAATGATTGGACGCATTTTGCAATTCAAACGTCCAAGTATGCGTCCGTTTTTGCCGATTGATTTGATACCAAACGCTGCAATCCACTCGCCAATAAGGTGGTGTTTGTGCCTCAAATCGTTGATTTAAAATTAAAACTTCTCGTTTTAATCGAAGGGAAGCGGCTTCATTGATAGGCGTATAACGATTGCCGCCGCGTATCGTAAATTTGCCATTGAAACTCAATACTTTATGATTCATTTTGCCAAATTTATAATCGCCGCCACCCAAAACGGTCAACGCATAATTGGAATTGTAAATACCATTAAACCATATGCCATTGGCATCCGAAAATTGAGCATCAAAAATAGAACCCGTCATTAAGAAATAATAATGGTTGGAAAACGACTTTTCCAACGTTACATCTGCACCGATATTCGTGGCTCGTCCAGTGGAAATCAACGGTTTTGAACTCAAAAGTTGCCATGTATTCGAGAGATTTGCCATCGAAAAAGAGCGATTGCTGTCTTTTTCAACCCCAATATTATACAAATCTTGATAATACGTTTCTATTTTTAAACGCCAATTCGGAGCCAGATTTTGGTCAAATGACAACACTAAATGATTGGCTTTGGGCATTTTAAGCGTCCGATTCGGTGTCACTTTTTCCCCATTCGCTCCGATGTGTTCTAATAAATAAACCGAAATATGTTCTGGACGGCTGTGTTGCCCAACACTCAAACCCCATTTGGTCTTTTCAGTGGCTTGATACTGCACAGCAAGGCGCGGTTCGAGTGCCTCCGTATGGTTCAACAAGAGGTTGGAATAATGAAAACCTGTATGTAAAGTCCATTTTGAATTAAAATGATATTTGTTTTGAACATACAATTGGAAAAAATCAGCCGTTCCGCGACTGTCAAACGGCACATACCATGTTTTTAATTGGGGTCGATACGATTGATAACTCAACCCATAATTGGTGTGCGCAAAATCGCCGCCCATGCGAATCGTATTTTTTTCATTGATTTTATAATTTAAAAAAACATTGCATTTAATATCATTGGTTTTTAAATCCGCTTTGAAAATCGGCACCACTGCAAATTGTTGACTCGAATCTAAATATGAATTATCATTTTGCCCCAGTAACGTAGTGGCGGCAACAACCGTTTTCAAATACATTTTATTATTATTAAAAAAATGCAAATGTGATAAACCGATAATCCCCATTCGATTGTATTCTCTATAATTTTGATTGGCTTCTGAATCCGTCCATTTCGTGGTGTCATTGGTGGCAGTGCGTTGACTCAAATTGTCGCCGCCGAGCGCGAAAAAGGAAAAAGTACCCCATTTTGGAGTGGGCAAATTGATTTTTGCTGAAAAATCTTGGTATTTCGGCACGTAACCAGCAATATCAGCGGGCAAAAAGGGCAATACGAATCCAGCAGTCGTATAACGATAATGCAACAAGTAAGAAGCCTTTTTGCCTTTTTGAAAATAACCTTCCGTATTCAATTCCGCGCCGATGATGCCGATTTGAGCTGAATGTTCTCGTTTATCAGCGTTTCCATTACGCATTTTGAGGTCGAAAACGCCCGCCAAAGCATTCCCATATTCGGCAGGAAACGCCCCTGTGTAAAAATCGGATTGCCCCAAAGCCGTCCCACTCAACATGCTAATCCCGCCCCCACTCGAACCAAGATTGCCAAAATGATTGGGATTTGGGATTTCAATGCCTTCCAATCGCCATAAAACGCCTCTTGGCGAATTGCCCCGAATGATGATTTCATTGCCCAAATCATTATTCGTCGTCACGCCTGCAAAGTTTTGTGCCATCCGCGCAGGGTCTGAAAAAGTGGCAGCGTACCGATTTGCCTCTTCGAGCGAGAAAGAACGCGCACTTAAAGTTGCCATTTCATTCACGGTGGATGCTTTATGCGCACCACTTTGAATGACCACATCTTGCAATTGTTGGATTTTTTCCTTTAAATCAAGGTTCAAAAACGTTTCTTTGCCACTCGTGACAGGGACTTGCGTTAAAAAAATGGGTTCGTAACCAATCAACGTAACCTGCAAATCATGCCTGCCAACAGGGATGTTTTCGAGCCGAAATTGCCCATCGACATCACTTGACGTGCCTATCAATGGATTGGTTTTCAATAAAACAATGGACGCACCTATCAAAATCGCTTTGGAATCAGCATCGCGCACCATTCCTTTAATCGTTTGGGTATAAACAATAGATTGCGCTAAAACGTTGTTTTTTAAAATAAAAATTTTAATTATAATAATTAATAAAAATTTTATTTTGTTTCTATCAAAATTCATAAGTCAAGGATTGAAAAAAGATTTAAAAAGAGCGCAACCTTTTTACGCTTGGAATTGTCCATAAATATAGGGTTTGAATTAGGATTTTTAGGATAATTAAGATGCTTAGGATTGATTTTTGGGATTTAAAATCCTAAAAATCAATCCTAAGCATCTTAATTATCCTAAAAATCCTAATTCGGAAGCTCGTTATGGTTTCGTTAAAGTCACAAAAGACGCAATTTTTTCACAAAAAATTACGTCTAAATCCGTAGATTTAGGTGACTTTTTCTAATAAAAAATCTTAACTTGCATAATGCTTTCCGTTACAGGAAGTTCACATTCAAAAATATTGTTATCTAAGACCCCTAAAAGGGAACAATTCACAAAATGACTTTCAAAAAATTATCCGCGTTTACGCTCGCAGGAGCGACCGTTTTAATGGCAGCAAACTGCCCGAAACCTTCTCCCGTCGAAAAGGAAGCCGTTTTGATGCAGGCATTGCTCAACGGTCTGACGAGTTTGCATTTTAATCCGCAAAAAATTAATGATGATTTTTCTAAAAAAGTCTATAAACTTTATTTAGACCGACTGGATGGCGGTCGCCGTTTTTTGACACAACCCGATGTAAATCAATTGGTTGGTTACGAAACGAAGATTGATGATGCCGTCAATGCGGGCGATTTTGAGTTTTTCAATAAGTCGATTCAATTGTTGGATGGCGGTATTGCCAAAGCGGAAGTTTATTACAAAGCGGGTTTGGCGCAAAATTTTGATTTCACCAAAACGGAATCCATCGAATTGGATGGTGATAAAAAACCATATGCCAAAGACGATGCAGAAATGAAAGATATGTGGCGCAAAATGATGAAATATGAAGTGATGACGCGCCTCAGTAATAAATTGGAAGACAAGGAAAAAGGAAAAGTGGATTTAAAAGATAAATCGGAAGCGGCTTTGCGCGAAGATGCGGTCAAAGAAGCGACTAAATATTACACTGATTATTTCAAACGGATTCGGAAATTGAAACGCACAGAGCGTTTGTCCACTTATTTGAATGCTTTCGCCAATGTTTACGACCCGCATACCGAGTATTTTGAGCCGATTGAGAAACAAAATTTTGATATTACAATGTCAGGTCGGTTGATTGGGATTGGTGCGCGGTTGCAAACTGACCCTGATGGCGATTTTACGAAAGTAACCGAAGTGATGACGGGCGGACCTGCTTGGAAACAAAAAGAATTGCATGACGGCGATTTGATTATGAAAGTGGCGCAAGGCGATAAAGACCCTGTGGATGTTGCGGGTATGGAAATCAATGATGTGGTGCAGATGATTCGCGGCAAACTCGGTACGGAAGTGCGCCTGACCGTCAAACGCAAAGCGGATGGTACGGTGAAAGTGATTCCGATTGTTCGGGAAGAGGTGATTGTGGATGAAGGTTATGCTAAGTCGTTGATTATCAAGTCGGATGATAAAAGTGACCGGATTGGTTACATTTGGTTGCCGCGCTTTTACGCCGATTTTGACAAAGCGGATGGACATCAATGTTCCGAAGACGTAGCGAAAGAAGTGGAAAAATTGAAAAAAGAGAATATTAAAGGTATCGTATTGGATTTGCGGAATAATGGCGGTGGTTCTTTGCGCGATGTGGTTACGATGTCAGGTTTGTTTGTAGAAAAAGGACCGATTGTGCAAGTGAAAGATAAAGATGCGCGTCCACAAATTCTGCCTGATGAAGATGAAACCGTTCAATATGATGGTCCATTAGTGATTATGGTGAACGAATTTAGCGCGTCTGCGTCTGAAATCATGGCGGCGGCGATGCAAGATTATGGACGTGCGGTGATTGTTGGGTCAAATACGTATGGAAAAGGGACGGTTCAACGCTTTTTTGATTTGGATAGAGCGATGCGCGGCAATGATGCGTTCAAACCGCTTGGACAAGTAAAAGTGACGATTCAGAAATTTTTCCGTGTGAATGGTGGTTCAACCCAATTGAAAGGCGTGCGACCTGATATTTTGTTGCCCGATAGTTATTCTGAAATCAAAGTGGGTGAGCAGGAAAATGAACATCCGATGCCTTGGACGCAAATTCAACCTGTGCCATACAGTCAATCCGTGGTTGATATGAAAAAAGTATCTAAATTGGCAGATGCAAGTGCGACGCGGGTGAAAAACAATGAAACGTTTAAATTGATTAGTGAAAATGCGTTGCGCATTAAAAATCAGAAAGAACGTTCCACTTATTCGTTGAATTTGAAAGATTTTAGAAGCACTGAGCAGAAATCGCGCGAAAATTCTAAAAAATATGAAGAAGCATTCAAAAAAAATGTGGCAGGTTTGGTGATTGAAAACTTGCCTGTGGATGCCGCAGCAATGGCGAAAGATTCTTCTAAAATCGTGCGCAATAATGAGTGGTTGAAAGACCGCAAACGCGATGTGCATTTAGCGGAAACATTGAATATTATGAAAGATTTAATCCAAAATGCAACTTTTAAGACGGCATCTAAAGATTAATTTCGAGAACCGATACAAAAATTCGGCGAGGTTGTAACCTCGCCGACCTTGATTCGGGCGAAGTTTGTTTTTAAAAAAAATATAAAATGGGCAAAATACCACTTGGTAGGTAAGCAAAGCGGAGCGCACAATCCTGTACGCTCCGCTTTTTTATTCAAAAACAAAATATTATGCTGCTGAATCTGTTTTTTCTGGTGTAACAGCAACAGGAGTCGTTGTTTCAACTTCTTTTTTGCCGCCGCGTCCACGACGCGTTTTGCGGGTGCGTTCTGTGGTTGCTTCGCCTGTTTTTGCAGCTTTTGCTTCCAACAACACTTCATTAAAATCCACCAATTCAATAATCGCCGTTTCTGCCGCATCACCTAAACGGAATCCTGTGCGCATAATCCGAGTATAACCGCCTGGACGGTCGCCGACTTTGGGTCCGATGACATCAAAAATTTCTTTTGCCGCCTCTTTGTTTTGGAGGTAGCTAAACACCACCCGACGAGAGTGCGTCGAATTGGTTTTTGATTTGGTAATCAACTTCTCGACATATTGTCTCAAAGATTTCGCTTTTGGCAACGTTGTATTGATTTTTTTGTTCATAATCAATGCAGCTGCCATGTTTTTCATGAGGGCATCTCTGTGCGCCTTCGTTCTGCTGAGGTTATTGACTTTATCGCCGTGTCTCATATTGAATTAAAAGATTTTATCTTCGCAACACTGGAGCTAAAATTCGCATTTTGCTCATGCAGTTATTGCAAGGGTTAAAAAAATTATAAAAATAAAGTTCTGAATTAGGATTTTTAGGATTTTTCAAGATTCGATTAGGATTCATTTTTTAGAAATTGTCTTAAAACAAATCCTAATTGAATCTTAAAAATCCCAAAAATCCTAATTCAAAATCAAATATTATCTTCTTCTAAACGGAATTTCGCTAAATCCATACCGAAATTCAATCCTTTTTCCACTAACAATTCTTCGATTTCGACCAATGATTTTTTACCAAAATTGCGGAATTTCAATAATTCATGCGTGTCAAAACGAACCAATTCGGATAAACTATTGATTTTCGCCGCTTTCAAACAATTGTATGCCCGTACGGACAAATCCAAGTCTTCCAACGATGTTTTCAACAACTTACGCATATGTAAAATATGTTCATCGACCACATTTTCTTCGCGGCGGTGTCCATCATCAATGTCAATATACTCATCTGTAATCAAAATCAAATGTTGAATCAAAATCCGAGACGCTTCTTTAATCGCATCTTCGGGATGAATCGTACCATCGGTTTTGATTTCAATCGTCAATTTCTCATAATCCGTCCGTTGACCAACCCGTGTATTACCGACTTTGTAAGACACATTTTTAATCGGCGTATAAATCGCATCAATTGGAATCACGCCAATCGGTGCATCTTTCGGTAAATTTTCGTCCGCAGGCACGTAACCGCAACCTTTTGTAACGGTAAATTCCATTTCCAAACTCACAGACGGCTCCATTTGGCAAATCACCAAATACGGGTTCATGACTTTGAAAACGTTGGTCGCGCCTTCGATGTCACCTGCCGTAAACTTATCTTTACCAGAGACCGTTAAGTAAATTTTTTCTTCTTTGATGTCCTCATCAGCGATTAACTGTTTGAGGCGCACCTGTTTAAGATTTAAAATAATTTCTACTACGTCTTGCACAACTCCGCGAATCGTCGCAAATTCATGGTCAACGCCTGCAATGCGCACGGCTGTAATCGCAAAGCCTTCAAGGGAAGACAAAAGTACTCTACGCAAAGAGTTACCGACAGTTTGACCAAAGCCTGGCTCTAAAGGTCTAAACTCGAAAATGCCCTCATAATCATCTGCCTTCTGCATGACGATTTTATCGGGCTTCTGGATATTGATTGCTCCCATTTATAATATTAGAATTGATGCTAAATTAATTGGGATATTGGCATTTACAATTGAAAGAAATACCAAATATCATTGCCTACAAACACAAGAACTTAGAAAAGGGCGTAACGCCCTTTTCTAAGTTTTGTTTGGAATTGTAATATTACTTCCTATTTTGAATTAGGATTTTTAGGCTTTTATTTCAAGATTCCAAGGATATTATCCTTAAAATCTTTAAATAAAAGCCTAAAAATCCTAATTCAAACGATTTTATTTAGAGTATAACTCGACGATTAATTGCTCATTAATTTTCTCAGGAATGTGCGCCCGTTCAGGATACGCCATAAACGTACCTTCATTTTTATCGGGATTCCAATCCAACCAAGAAAATTTCTTCACTTCCGCCTTCGCGCCCAATTGAATGTTGCCATTGCCTTGAGATTTGCCGCGAATCGAGAGTTTATCACCCGGACGCAATTGACAAGAAGGCACATTTGTCACCACCCCATTCACCGTAACGTGTTTGTGGCTGACCAATTGACGCGCTCCTGACCGCGTAGGTGCTAAACCCAAACGGAAAATCACATTATCCAACCTTGCTTCCAACCGTTGCAACAAAACTTCACCCGTCACCCCATGTGCGCGAGCAGCTTCATCAAACGTTTTGCGGAATTGACGTTCCAATACACCATAAGTATATTTCGCCTTTTGCTTCTCCATCAACTGCACCGCATAATCCGACCGTTGTTTTTTCTTCCGAGACGGACCATGTTGACCGGGAGCATATTTTTTTCTATCAAACGCCTTGTCGAACCCAAAAATAGGATCTCCAAATGCCCTTGCCTTTTTGGACGTAGGCCCTATATATCTTGCCATTTTAATTAATTCATTAGATTGAAATAATAGAAATATTGGATGATTATCATTTGTAAATCATTTACAACCTGTTGATAATCAATTGTATATTAGACGCGACGGCGTTTCGGAGGGCGGCAACCATTGTGCGGCACTGGCGTTACGTCGCGGATGATAGACACTTTAATGCCCGCAGCATCCACCGCCCGAATCGCTGCTTCCCGACCAGAACCCGGTCCTTTCACATAGACTTCAGCCGTTTTCATACCAGCATCAAATGCTACTTTTGCAGCATCTGTAGCCGCTTGTGTTGCCGCGTAAGGCGTGTTTTTCTTAGAGCCTCTAAAGCCTGCTTTACCCGCAGAACCCCAAGAAATCACTTGTCCCTGCTTGTTGGCAAGCGAGACAATAATATTGTTGAAACTGGCATTAATGAAAACCAACCCTTCTGGGGTGATTATCACTTTCCGTTTCTTGACTTTTTTGACTACTTTAGCCATGTTGATTTTAAAATTTTTGTTCTGGTTTTTGAAAAACCTGTTTCAATCCTTGAACCAATAGCGATGTCGGCAGCGATAGTTGTTAGCGAATCATACCGATTGGAGGGTTTTGAAACCCTCCAATCGGTGATATATCTTTTTCAAAATCAAAAACAACTGTATCAAGCACCTAAATCGAAGGTTATTTACCGACTTTTTTCTTATTCGCAACTGTTTTACGACGACCTTTGCGGGTCCGTGCGTTAGTGCGCGTCCGTTGACCTCTGACTGGCAAACCTTTCCGATGCCGCAATCCCCGATAACAAGCAATATCCATCAATCGCTTGATGCTCAATTGCACTTCGGAACGCAACTCACCCTCAACTTTGATTTCGCTGAGTACGAGTGCGATTTGTTTAATATTGTCATCCGTCCAGTCGATGACTTTGGTATCTTCGTTGATACCAGCTTTTGCCAAAAGCGTTTTGGCAGTGGTGCGTCCGATGCCGTAAATGTACGTCAACGCAATGACACCGCGTTTATTGCGCGGCAAATCGATACCTGCTAAACGAGCCATTTCTTTTTTTTAATGCCATTAACGGGATCTTGCGATTGGGTTTTAAATCTGTAAAACATTGTGGATACGAGCAATACACATAACATTTATTTCAAATTTAAAATCGCATTCCAATTAACCTTGGCGTTGTTTATATTTAGGATTCTTTTTGTTAATAACGAAGATCTTGCCTTTTCGTTTTACGATGATGCAGTCAACCGTTCTTTTCTTAACAGATGCTCTAACTTTCATTGTTTTATTATTTAAAAAAATGATTAATTCGTAATAATTCCTGAATTAGGCTTTGTAGGATTTAAATCCTACAAAGCCTAATTCAAACCTATTTGTACCGATAAATAATGCGCCCTCTGGACAAATCATAAGGCGAAATTTCGATAGAAACCCTATCGCCGGGTAAAATTCGGATAAAGTGCATCCGCATTTTGCCCGAAATGGTCGCAATCAATTCGTGTCCTGTTTCCAATTGAACGCGAAACATCGCATTGGACAACGCTTCTTGAATCGTACCGTCCTGTTTGATTAAATCTTGTTTAGCCATAATTTTATGATTTTAGCCCTTTTTGGGGCGCGAAAGCATCAAAAATTATGTCTAAATATGGGTTGACACAATTTTATTTTGCTTGGTATTCAACTTAGAATTCGGAGCGCAAATATCTAACTTTTTATTGAAATCTGCATCAATTCTGGATTATTTTTTATCGCTTCTTCAATCATTTTATGGTCGGACAAAATATCTGCCTTCCCTTTGCGGATTGCCACCGAATGTTCGTAGTGCGCAGACGGCTTATTATCCCGCGTTATAATTGTCCAATTGTCCGCCGCTTGCCGCACATCTTTCGTCCCAAGATTGACCATCGGCTCGATTGCAATCACCAAACCGTCTCGCAAAAATACGCCAGAACCGCGTTTTCCATGATTCGGCACTTCGGGGTCTTCATGCAAATCTTTCCCAACACCATGCCCAACTAAATCACGCACAACGCCATACGGATGCACTTTTTCGCAATACGTCTGAATCGCCCAACCAATATCGCCAATACGTTTGCCATGCACCGCCTGTTCGATACCTTTATATAAGGACGTGTTCGTGACGTGCAAAAGTTCCATCGTCGCAGGTTTGACATTGCCAATCGCAAATGTGTAAGCCGCGTCTCCGACAAAACCATTTAAAATCGTCCCGCAGTCAACCGAAACGACATCGCCATCCCGAAATTCGTAATCGGACGGAATGCCATGCACGACTTGCTCGTTGATGGAAATGCACAACGTATCTGGAAAATCCCTATATCCTTTAAAAGCAGGCACTGCGCCATGGTCTCGGATAAGGGCTTCCGCCGCCGTGTCCAATTGCCGCCCCGTCATCCCCGGTTTCAGCGTCCTGCCGACTTGCGCCAACACTTTACACACGAGTAAACAGCTCTGACGGAGCAATTCAATCTCCGCGTCTGTTTTGAAATACATATTCTTCTTTGCGTCACCAGCTTTAAACATCGATAGTACAATTAGGTGAAAATCTATAAATAAGATTTTCTATTTTTAACTTATTGATAATAAACATTTTATAAAATTATCTTGCTTTAAGATAACTTTTGTTAGCTAACCCTTCCATCATTTTCTCATGTAGCCCGTACATCAAATCCATAATCAATTGTTTATACTTTGC
>JAAFJT010000047.1 GCA_013298955.1 Chitinophagales bacterium | reverse complement strand
TATTTAATCAGCAAAGGGATTCCTGAAGATAGAATTGTGTTGAAAACGCATGGCAAAAACAATCCTTACACCGAAAATAAAACGGAAGAAGGCAGACAATTGAATCGGCGGGTTGAAATACGCGCTATTGATGCGTCTGGCAATGCGATTGAAACATCGGTCGCGCCTAAAGCGGGTGCGAATCAGAAGTAATTTTTGTTGGATACAATGGGAACGCGGATTGGGAATGTAAGTAGTTGAAGTTAAAAAATCGACAAAAAGTAATATCTGCTAAATAGTTGATTATCAAGATAGTATAACGTTTGGAGGGTTTCAAACCTTCCAAACGCTGTTGTCGATTATTTAACATTAACCACTTAAATAAGGTTTGTGAAAAAAAACTTCCAGAGGGAGTAAAAATTTAAAAAAAATGATTTTTTGCAAAAAAAATCATTTTTTTTAAATTTTTACTCCCTCTATCCCCCAATCTGACGGCGTAATTTTTCCTACTTATTTAGGATTTAAAGCATAGAACAAAGATACACTAAAAAAGGCTTGATTATATACACATATTAACATACTAATTGTTTACCGTTTTTAATGTAATTTGATGCAAAGCATTTCAAAAGCCTTTGTTATGACACTTTTTTAAGTTAGTTTTGCAGAAAGATTGATTTTCAGCAAAAGCATAAAGCAAATCGTTTTTCTTTGGAAAGCAAATCGTTCCAAAGCGATTCCCTAAAACATTAAAAATACCTCTTCAATATTTTTAGAAAAACAATTAAACGGTTCTTTTAAATTTAAAAAATTTTATGAATAAACCGATTTTCTTGTTATCTTCTACAATACTGTTGGGGATGACAACTTTATTGATGCACGCTCAAACGCCCATACCTCATGCGAGTTTTGCCACTTGGAAAGATAATCGTAAAGCCGCTTATACGATTATACATGATGATTTTGGAGATGTAACGACTGCGGGCATTGCAAAATATGCTGATACGTTAGCGTTTCAGCGGGGTATTAAATTCGCTTTTGGGGCGATTACAAGTTCCTGCGATACGCAAGATTGGAAAGATGCCAAGCGATTGATTGCACATGGGCATGAAATTATCAATCATTCGCATAGTCATCGATGTGCGGTCAACACAGGTTGGTGTACGGATGTATATGGAAAAGCGGATTATCCGCTTGAATTGGATTCCAGTACCGTGTTGATTGAACGCGGCAGTGGGCATCGACCTCGATTTTTCATTCATCCGTATGATTTGCATACAGATAGTATTTTGGCTCATTTGAAATTTTTGAAATATCTTGGAGCAAGGTCAGGGCAGTATTCACAAATGAATAAAGTGGATTTAACTGATTTTTTTAGATTGAATTTTTTTGTTTTTCAACCCAATTCGACCCTTGCAGAAATGAATTTGACGGTTGATAATGTGATTGCAGAGGGTGTTTATGCCTTACGGGAGTTGCACGGGGTGGAAGATTGGTCTTGGGGCAAAGTGACTTTGGCAGATTATAAAGCGCATTTGGATTATGTGCAAAATAAAATAGGGTCAAAACAGCTTTGGGCAACTACTTTGAGTGAAGTGGCTACATATATCATGCAGCGCATGGCTTATCACCCTGTAACGCAGTTTGACCGTTTAGAAAATAAATTGACGGTTCGTTTTGATAGTTTGAAGGGATTCGATACGTTGGTTTTAAAAACGCCTGTGACCGTCAATATCGTGTTAGATGGTTTAAAATACGATAGTACTTTGGTCGTCTTGCAAAATGGTGTGCCGATTACGGATTGGAGTTATGGCAAAGATTCGTTGATAGTTAATCTATATCCACACAAGGGCGACCTAAATATATTCGGTAAATTTAAAACCTGTGAACCGAATTGTCCGCCGCCCCCGTGTAAACCGAATGGACAATTGTTAGATGCGGTTTGGACGAATATCACGCTGGATTATTGGCAAATTTCGGATTTTACAAAGGATACTCGTTTCCCGAATAGCCCGACTCGAATCGATACCTTAAAAAATACACCTTTTTTTCGGGATGATTTGGGCGATATGTATGGTGAAAAAGTACAAGGTTATTTAGTGCCGAAAGAAACGGGTGTTTATACGTTTACACTAACAAGTGATGATGATTCCGAATTATATTTGGGATTAAATCATCTTCCCGAAACAAAACGAAAGGTTGCAGGCTTTAATGGTTATACAAGTCCTAATGAATTTACCAAATTTGCGGGACAACTTTCCGCGCCGATTCTGTTAGATTCGGGCAAATATTATTATGTAGAATTACTGCATTTAGCAACCACTGGACATAATCCATTTCGAGTGTATTGGCAAACGCCTTCTAACAATAATCGCACGTTGATTGATAAATCGTTTTTATCATCTAAAATATGCAATGATTCCGTACCCGCGCCCTTGACACAACAATCGGTATCCAATACCACAAAATTGCAAGTCACAGGGTGGATTGATAATCAACAAGTTGTGTTAGATTGGGTTGGTACAGAAGGGATGGCGCAAGATTATTTTGTGGTTGAAAAATTAAATGTCAATGGTACTTTTGAACCGATACAGGTTATCAATGGCGAAACCCATGCACATAAAAAAGCATGGTTTCGGCATCGAGATTTGCATCCCAATAAAGGCGATAATATTTATCAAATTCGTTTAGTGTATCAAAATGGCAAATCTAAAATGAGTAATATTGTGAATTTGAAATTAGACGATTTAGGTGATTTTCGACTCTATCCGAATCCTGCATCGCATCAAGTTCATTTGGATTTAACGCCTTGGATAGGGGAGGCGGCAACGATTTTAGTGTATAATGCGACAGGTATGGTTTTGAAACAATTGAATATCAATGAAATAACAACAGAACCTTATTTAATGGATACGGCTCAATGGACGAGTGGACAATATTTGATTCGAGTGTTGCCTACACATGGGCGCGAAAGAGTCAAGAAATTGACGATTTTTAAAGAATAAGCGAACGGTTTGCCGCATCGGTTTCGGAAACCTTCAAGGTTTCCGAAACCTAAAACTTGTAAAATAATATTTTTTAATTAAAATAATTTTCAAAATTAAAAAATGCACCGATTATAAAGCTCAAATTTTAATTTTTTTAAAATACCTATGCATGGAGCAATTGCGGTTGATTTTGGATTAGAACTTTATTTTTTTATAAAAAATTATTATTGCATGAGCAGAATAATCTACGCCTTTTTATTGGCAGCAGCCTTTTTGGGTACGCCTGTGTTGCTTTCGGCACAAGCTGCGTCCGCTTCTATTGCGACTTGGAAAGACAATAAGAAAGCCGCTTACACCATTATTCATGATGATTATGGGGATGTTACGACTCCTGGTATTGCGAATTATGCTGATACGATTGCCTACAATCGGGGTGTGAAAATCAATTTTGGCGTTATCACTTCTGTTTGTGATGCATTAGGCTGGTCGAATGCCAAGCGGATGATTACACATGGGCATGAAGTCATCAATCACTCTCACAACCATCTTTGCGCACTCAATGGTGCCACTTGGTGTACGAATACGTACACCGATTTAGCCACAGAACAGGGCTTGAGTACGGAGTTGATTGAGCAAAATACAGGCAATCGCCCGCGTTTTTTCATTCATCCATTTGATGTCTTCAACGAAGATATTCATGCTTATTTGAGCAATCTTGGTTATATAGGAGCAAGGGCAGGTAACCAAGCGGCTATCAATACAGCTAATTTTAATGATTTTTTTCATTTAAATTTTTATGTATTTGAACCCAATTTCACTTTGGCACAATTGAACCAAGGCATTACCGCAGCGATTGCAGGTGGTGGCTATGCTGTACAAGAATTACATGGGGTTGGAGATGCTTCTTGGGGTTCGGTTTCAGTAGCGAACTATCGCGCGCACCTCAATTTGGTGAAAGATAAAATCAATTCGGGAGACGTTTGGGCGAGTTCATTAAGTGAAGTGATTACTTACAAAATGCAGCGTGCAGGTTACGCGCCCTCTGCCATTTATGATGCAGCCGCTAAAAAAGTAACGGTTAATTTCACGGCGAATCAATCTATCAACACCGCTATTTTAAAATCGCCTGTGACGATTAATGTTGCCTTGACGAATTTAACCTTTACAACCCTCTCCATCACGCAAAATGGATTGCCCATCACGGATTTCAAACAAACGGCAACAGGGATTGCGGTGAATGCGTACCCACATCAAGGCGCGTTAGTGATTACTGGTTTTGGTGCGGGTTGTGCGCCGAATTGTCCGCCGCCGCCGTGTGTGTTAGATGGCAAAACATTGAGTGATGTTTGGTTGAATATTAAAACCAATACTTTTTCAATGGCAGATTTAACCAAAGATGCCCGTTATCCGAATAGCCCGACGCGCACCGATGTTATGGATAATACGGCAGGTTTTCAACGCGGTGATTTAGGTAATAAATATGGAGAACGGGTGCGCGGTTTTATCGTTCCAAAAACAACAGGCAGTCATATTTTCACGATTACAGGCGATGATGATACCGAATTATGGCTTAGTTTGGATGATAATCCTGCTACGAAACGCAAAATTGCAGGGTTTAAAGGTTATACAACGCCAACGCAATATACCAAATATGCAGGACAAAAATCTGCGCCGATTGCCTTAGTTGCAGGACAATCCTATTATTTGGAAGTGCTGCATGTAGGATTAGGTGGTGTGGATGTTTTCAAAATCAATTGGCAAACGCCTACGATTCCTCAGATTACGACGATTACCAATGATTATTTGTCTTCAAAAACCTGTTCTACCACTATTCCGACAACACAGCCGTCAGCCATTCGAGATATTTTCTCTTTTGGCGGTTATGTACATGGAAGCAAAGCGGTTTTGAATTGGGTCAATAGTACATCCGTTCAACCAACCGACTATTTTGTAGTTGAAAAATTATTGCCATCTGGCGCGTTTAAAGACCTTGATCATGTGAATGCAGACATGCCTTTGGGGGAAACGCGCTATTTTACGTTCACTGATGTGCAACCTGATAATGGTGAGAATTTTTATCGTATCAAATTAGTTGCTCAAAATGGGACGAGTCGGTATAGTGAAATCATCAAATTAGCGTTAGACCCTACTCATTGGCGTTTATATCCGAATCCTGCGTTTGATTATGTGGAATTGGATTTGAAAAGTCGTGAAAATAAATCGGGTAGGGTAGAGGTCTATGACGCACAAGGGCGGCTTGTACTGACTAAAATCATTGAAAAAATACCGTCTGCTGCCTACCGTTTGGAATTGGACGGGCAATGGATGGTGGGTCAATATTGGGTTCGCGTGCATGTGGAAGGCGTACATGATTTGGTCGCACCTGTGATGATTACCAAAGATTAAGATTTTTTGGCACAAAAATTGTACACTTAGTTGTGTAAGTTTTGGTTAAAGAATTGTAAAATTCGTTTTCATGAAATGCCTGTGCTGAATAACACAGGCATTTTTTTATTTTACACCTATTTTACACCTATTTTGCTTCAAAGTATTGGTTTTGTAAAAATTGAATCGTAGATTTGTCTTATCTTTTGAAATATCGTTCGTCAACATTCAAAAAAGGTATGCATATTACACCGCCAGTTACGCCAGTAACGTACAAATACAATAAAACCAAGTTGGAAAAAGCCGCGTTTATTTTAAAAACGGTAGCACATCCGACCCGTTTAGCGATTGTCGATTTGCTAAACATCAATACTCGTATGAGTGTGAATGAAATTGGTGAACTTTTGCAATGTGAACAATCTTTATTGTCGCACCATTTGATAACGATGAAGTTAAAAGGCATTTTGAAATCCGAAAAAGAAGGACAAAGTGTTTTCTATACCTTAAAGGAAAAGGATGTGACTAAATTAATTGATTGTATCGAACATTGTGATTGTAATATGTAAATATTTGTGAATCAATGAATTATAAGGTTTGGATTAGGATTTTTGGGATTTTTAAGATTTTAAGGACTGATTTTTAGGATTAAAAATCAGTCCTTAAAACCTTAAAAATCCCAAAAATCTTAATTCAAACCCTTTTTTTTAAAAAAAATAGGTGCGCCGCGTTTTAGAATTAATTTTGATTTCCGAAATAAATTTTACCTTTGCGGGCAACAATCTATACGATTGCGGTTTAAAATCAAACCTCAATAACTCCGTATTTTAATTTTAACTAAAATCATGTTTGATAGTTTAAATAAGCGTTTAGAGGATGCCTTCAAAATATTGAGGGGCGACAATAAATTGACGGAACTCAATATCGCACAAGCGATAAAAGATATTCGTCGGGCTTTGGTGGAAGCGGATGTGAATTACGCCATTGCTAAAAGTTTCACAGACCGTGTAAAAGATAAGGCACTCGGCACTGAAAACGTCCTAAAAGCCATTAAACCGGGCGAATTGATGGTGAAAATCGTCATGGATGAATTGGTGGAGTTGATGGGCGGTCAAAGTGTCGGCATCAATACCAAAGGCAGTCCTGCGGTCATCTTGATTGCGGGTTTGCAAGGTTCTGGAAAGACGACTTTTACGGGGAAATTAGCGCATTTTTTGAAAAACAAAAAAGCGCAACGTCCTTTGGTGGTGGCTTGTGATGTGTATCGACCTGCGGCGATTGACCAGTTGACGGTTTTAGCGGAACAAGTGGGCGTGCCGATTTACAAGGAAATTGACAATAAAAACCCTGTTCAAATCGCGTTGAATGCGATTAGCAAGGCAAAAGAATTGCGTTGTGATGTGGTGATTATCGATACGGCGGGTCGTTTGGCGGTCGATGAGGACATGATGAATGAAATCACGCGGATTAAAACGGCTATCATGCCTTCGGAAACGCTTTTCGTCGTGGATGCGATGACGGGTCAAGATGCGGTCAATACGGCAAAAGCCTTCAACGATAGATTGAATTTCGACGGGGCTGTTTTGACGAAATTGGATGGAGATACGCGCGGTGGTGCGGCTTTGAGTATTAAATACACGGTTGGGAAGCCTATCAAATTTGTGTCAATGGGGGAAAAATTGGATACGTTGGACGTATTCTACCCTGAACGGATGGCGCAACGGATTCTCGGTATGGGCGATATTATCTCTTTGGTAGAACGCGCTCAGGAGCAATTTGACGAAGCAGAAGCGAAACGAATTGAGAAAAAAATTAAGAAAAATAAGTTTGATTTCAATGACTTTATCGGTCAGATGGAACAAATCAAAAAAATGGGTGATATTAAGAGTTTAATGAACATGATTCCGGGCATGAGCAAGATGATGAAAGGCGTTGATATTGATAACAGTGCTTTTACGAAAGTAGAATGTATCATTCAATCCATGACTCCGCAGGAACGTCAAAACCCAGATTTAATGAATTTGAGTCGCAAAAAGCGGATTGCCAAAGGTTGCGGTCGTTCTTTGGAGGATGTCAATCAATTTATCAAACAATTTGAAGATATGCGGAAATTGATGCACCAATTGAGTACTGGTAAATTTCCCGGTATGGCAAATAAAGGTGGTTTCCGTCGTTAATTCGGACGCTATTTCATAAAAAGTTTAAATTTTAATTAAAAATGCCTTTTCAAGATTTCGACGATATGCCCATTCAATGGGCTGACCATGAAGATATTGCCATGAAATTGTACGAGCGTTTTGGCGCGACTTTCAATGAAGGGAAAATTTATCGCATTCGATTTACGGATTTATTGGATTGGATTATGGCGATTCCGACCTTTGAAGGGAAGCGAGACGATTGTAGCGAAAGCCATTTGGAGCAAATCCAAGCAAAATGGATTTACGAATGGCGTGATAATAATTCATAATTTGTGATACAATCGGAACGCGGATAACGCAGATGAGGCGGATTTTCGCGGATTTTTTTATTTTTATAGAACGTTTGGAGGGTTTCAAACCCTCCAAACGTTGTTGTAGTATAACGATGTTGTTGTCGATTATTTAATTTTAACTACTTATCATTTAAAAAAATAAAAAAATCCGTGAAAATTCGCCCAATCTGCGTTATCCGCGTTCCAATTGTATCTCGCTTTTCCAAAATTTAACTTGATTTATAAAACCTTATGAATATTTTAGAAAGTTTTAAAAAGATTAAAACGTTTATTTTTGATATTGATGGCGTTTTTACGGACAATACTTTATTGGTGACGGAAACAGGCGAATTATTGCGCACGATGAATTGTCGAGACGGATATGCCTTGCGCCGCGCGGTGGAAGAAGGGTACAATATCTGCATTATCACGGGCGGACGTTCACAAGGCGTGATTAAACGATTGGAACTATTAGGCGTTAGTGAAATTTTTGCAGGGATTGAAGATAAATTGTCTGCTTATCGGCGGTATATTGAATCACATGATCTGGATCCAGATGCCGTTTTGTACATGGGCGATGATGAACCCGATTATCCCGTCATGCGTTTGGTCGGTTTGCCCTGTTGTCCATCGGATGCGGTGCCGAAAGTCATGGAAGTTGCCCAATATATTTCGCCATTGAAAGGGGGCGCAGGTTGTGTGCGCGATGTGATTGAAAAAGTGATGAAATTGCAAAAGAAATGGGAAGCCCGTTAACCTATTTGAAATAATGATAAAGCATTGGTTGCAATTAATCCGTTTTCCAAACTTGATAATCATTGGCTTAACGCAATTTTCGGTACAATACGGCGTTTTGTCCAAGACTTTTTCAGTGCATCAACTGGGTCAACAGATTGATACCCTGTTTTTTTTGAAAATCATGATGCTTTCCATTGGAACGGCGGCAGGCGGTTATATCATCAATGATATTGCCGATGTTGCCATAGACGCTATCAATAAACCAGAAAAACAAATCGTATCAAAAAAAATAACCCTTGCACTCGCCCAGAAAACCTATCTTATTACCTTGATTATCAGTGTTTTGATTGCGTTAAGCATGCCGATACCGTATTGGATTTCCCTGTTGATATGGTTGATACCAACGATTTTATTATGGTATTATTCTAAAAAATGGAAACAAAAAGTGTTGATTGGCAACCTTGTAATCGCTTTTTTGTGTGCCTATACACCCACAATTTTGTTTATAATGGAAAAAAAAGGCATTGATTACCTTGAAAAAAATCATTTTCCATCCTTTGAACGACTGATGATTATTTTCGGGACATATGTAAGTATGGCATTTTTGACGACTTTGTTTAGAGAAATGATTAAAGATATAGAAGATATGGAGGGCGATAAAATGGGACATTGTGCCACTTTGCCCATTGTTTATGGATTGGAAACGGCTCGAAAAATGGCTTTAGGGGTGGGCGTGTTTTTAATGATGATACTCGTTTTAGCACTCGTTTGGAAACCCAATCTTTTTGCCATTCAATTTTACATTTTACTGATTATTTTTGGAATGATGCTGAATACCCTAATCGTTTTGAGTCGAGCAACCACTAAATCGGAATTTGCAAGCCTCAGTAAACGCGCAAAATGGATGATGTTGACAGGTTTATGCTATCTTTTTGGCTTTATTTAAGGTGAAATAAAGATTCTTTTTTTTCATAAAAGGGTCAAAAAAAATTATAATAAAAAATTGTTTGTCCTGTTTTACAAACATATTATACTCTAATAGATTGATTTTCAATTAGTAATGATTTTAATTTGAACAAATGCTACTTTGAACCACACACTTGCATTTTTCTGTTTGCCAAAGATTTTTATAACTTTATCGGAAAAACGGAGCATCTTGAAAAATATATTAAAATTAATTTGTGTATGGGCAACCCTCATCAGTTGTCCTTTGGAGCTTATCGCCAGTCACATTGTCGGTGGTGAGATTACTTATCGTTTCGTAGAACGATTGCCGAATAATAAAATTCGGTATAAATTCCGCTTGAAAGTCTATCGAGATTGTCGGGCGGCGGTGACAACACGCTTGGATACAGTGGCATCTGTGGGCATTTTTTTGCGAAGAGCCAATGGCACTTACCTCAATTACGGCGATGACAGTTCGCGGACATTGCTTAGAATCAGTATTGATACCTTGCGGAATGTAGCACAACCAAATTATCCTTGCTTAACACCGCCGCCAGATGTGTGCGCAGAAGAAGGCATTTATGAATGGGAATCCATTGTTCGGCAGAGTGACCAGAGCTATTTCATCACTTATCAGCGGTGTTGTCGCAACTCAACGATTGGCAATATCACGAATCCCGGCTCTGCGGGTTCGACTTATACTGTTGAAATCACGCCGCAATCACAGGCTTCTGAAAATAATAGTCCCTATTTTACAGGCTTTCCGCCAACGATTATTTGTGGCGGGGAGGCTTTGAACTATGATCATTCGGCGGTGGATAGTGAAGGCGACCAATTAGTCTATAGTTTTTGTTCTCCTTTGTCAAGTGGGAACACGGTGGTTGCGCCGCCTTATAATAATGTAACTTTTAGAACGCCGTATTCAGCCTCCTTACCATTAGGTACAAGCCTGCGCATTGACCCGAATACCGGTTTGATTACTGGAAGAGCCCCCACAACAGAAGTGCAATTAGTGGTCAGTGTTTGTGTAGAAGAATATCGAAATGGCGTATTGATTGGGAAAATTTTTCGAGATTTTCAATTCAATATCCGCAGTTGTAGTCGAAATTTGACTGCGAATTTGATAGCAGACTCGGTTTACACGCCTGATAAAAAATATATTATCCATGCTTGCGATACATTTACTTGGAATTTTGTCAATACAAGTCAAGGTCGAGCGAATGTAAGTAATTTTTATTGGGAATTTAACATGAAAGGCACTATCCAACGATTTACAGAGTGGAGTCCATCCATTGCGTTTCGGGATACGGGCTATTATCGGGGCAGATTATTGTTAAATCCAGGCACAACTTGTGGGGATACGGCAAATGTTGAAATTTCGATAGGTTCGGGTTTGCGTTCCGATTTTTTAATTAAATACGATACTTGTGATGCGGGGCCCGTTTTATTTGAGAGTAAAGCGACTACGAGTTATAATCCAATCCAACAATTAATTTGGAATTTTGGAGATGGCAGTTCAGATTCTACGTATCGACTCAATCCAGGGCATCAATATTTCTCAGCAGGGCGCAAACCAGTCAATTTATTATTAAAAGATAAGTATAATTGTCAAAAAGATACGACAATTGCCTTTGATTGGCTGCCTGCGCCGCCGATTTTGTTGGTGGAACCCGATGCGTTTGTAGGTTGTGCGCCTGCCAAAGTCTTTTTCAACAATCGTTCTACGCCCTTAGATACGACCTATAAAATTGTTTGGGATTTTGGGGATGGAACCAAAGGTTCTAAAATCAGTCCAGAACATTTATACGAAAAAGCGGGTACTTACACCGTGAAATTGCAAGTTACCTCTCCGTTTAATTGTTATAAAGAAGCAGAATTTCCAAAATGGATTAAAGTGCGTCCTTTGCCGATTGCCGATTTTGATTGGCAAGAGGACGAAGTGACTAATTTATCGCCTTCCATTCATTTGCAGGATAAATCAACCCCTGATGTCATAAGTCGGCGGTGGTATTTTGGCGGTCGCGGTTTGACAACAGAAGATAATCCAATGCACACGTATCGACAACAAGATACAGGGATTCAAAATATTCGATTATTTGTGGCAAATCAATATGGTTGTAAAGATTCTATTGCAAAAAAAGTTTATATAAAGCCTGTGGTTACGCTGCATTTTCCGAATGCGTTTACGCCGAATTTTGATACCCATAACGATGAATTTAAAGGCGTTGGCTTTTTATATGGTTTGAAAAGTTATCGTTTTGTGGTTTGGAATCGCTGGGGTGAAAAACAATTTGAATCCACAGACCCGATTGATGGCTGGAATGGCAGTAAAAACAATGCGGGTGTACCTGCACCAGAAGGCGTTTATTTGTATGAATTGAATTACATTACACCAACAGGAGAGTTGATAAATAGGAAAGATTTTTTTACGTTGTATCGATGATTCTTAAAACACATAGGGCACATAGATTTCATAGGACACATAGCACATTTTTTTATTTGATTCGTTTCTTTGGGAATAAACCTTCAAAGAAAAAGATACTGTTGAATCAAGTAATATCAAAATTTGCCCCTATGTGTCCTATGAACTCTATGTGTCCTATGAACTCTATGTGACCTATGTGTTTTAATTTTCTTTTTTTCCTTTCCGCTTTCCAAAAAATTTGGGTGCAATGACTAATAAACCAAAAGATTCACAATCTTCTTTACTTTGTTTGGCATGATGTGCGCCATGCGCCCGCAATACGGCTCGTGAATAATCCGAATCCAAATGTTTAAACCAATCAAATCGGCGGTGTATATATACGTCATGAATTAGAAAATACGCTAATCCATATAACGAAATACCAACGCCCACAAACAAAACCCAAAAATGAGGACTTAACGTTCCATAAATATAGCAAAACATGCTCGGAATGGCATAAACTAAGAAAAAACGGTCATTTTTTTCAAAAAAACCATTTTTTAATTGCGGTTTGTGATGGTCTTCATGCCAATCCCAAAGCAATCCGTGCATGACGTACTTGTGTGTGAACCATGCCATAAATTCCATCCCTGCAAAAGCACCGAATGTGACGAGTACATACATTAAATATTGACCCATTTGTTTGAATTTTTATATTTTAATGAATAAAAAGTTTTAAAATCGTATAAAGTTACGGACATTAATAAGAGTAAAAAATTATAAGCCATATCATCTAAGGGTATGGTAATCAATCGAATGCCTAAATATTCTGCTGGATTGTAAATCACAACAGGTGCTTTGGTCATCATACCTGTCAAAATGCTGTTCACTAAAAAAAATCCCATAAATCCGATGCCATAAGTTCTATAAAATCGAACCCTTGATGCACTGTCAAATTGAAATTGGTGATATAACAATGCAATTCCGCATAAAACAAAGGTAATACAAGTATAAGCGCGTCCCCAATGTAGCAAACCAACCCCGAAAAAAAACAGAATTAAAAAGGATGTAAAATGTTTTTCCCAAATAAAATTTTGTTTAAATGGGAAAAATGTATTTAAACCTTCGTGAATCAATAAAATACCCATTGGCATATTGAAAAAAAATAAATATTCTTCTATGGGCAATTCAAACAAGTTTGTTGTGTAATAGTTTGGATTGAAGCCCCATACGCCATGAATCGTTTTGAAATAATCCCAAATCAAAAAAACGATTGCAGTCAACATTAAAGCGGGAAACGCTCGATTGAAATGTTGGTGAAACGCAATTTTGGGATGCAAACATGAAATCACGATAGGCAGTAGTGGCATCAAATGCGTTAGCAAATACAGATATTTCGTCTCAAACCATTGAATTTCAATTGGATGTGCAATTTTCCAAAGCAAATGATTCGGTTGAATCTCGTCCGTGAGGCAATGAGCCGTAATGAATATTGCGGTTACTAATAAAAAAATCCAATCTATATATTTTTTTATAAAAATCATTTTATAATAAATTTAAACTGTTTTTGACCATAGAACGACATAATAAATACACTTTGATTCGATTCTTAACCCGAATCCGTTCCGTTTTGACCCGCGTAACATTGGCATTTTTGATTTTTTTAAACAAATTGAGGTAATAAATATACGCTAAATAAACCCCAAATCGGGCAGAAGGGGGCAATTGCAAAATGCTTTTGTAACCGACATCGAAATCTTGTTTAATGTCGGTTTCAATTTCATTTTTTTGTTCATTGGTAAAGTGTTGATAATCAATGCCCGGAAAATAAACGCGCCCCCGTTCTGCAAAATCACTTTTCATATCGCGCAAAAAGTTGATTTTTTGAAACGCAGAACCTAATGCTTGCGCACCTTCTTTCAAACGTTGATATTCAGCTTCGTTTCCATCCGTGAAAACGCGCAGACACATCAACCCAACCACTTCCGCAGAACCGTAAATATATTGTTTATACAACGAATCTTCATAAGTGGAAAAATGTAAATCCATTGCCATACTGTCTAAAAACGCATCAATCAATTCATTTTCAATATGATAGCGTCGAACCACTTCCTGAAACGCATGCAAAACAGGATTTAAACTAATGCATTCCGTTATCGACCGATACGTGTCACTGCGAAAACGTTGTAAAAGATTTGCCTTTTCATAGCCGTGAAAAGTATCCACAATCTCGTCCGCAAAGCGCACAAAACCATAAATCGCGCAAATCGGCAATCGCAATTTTTGTTCAAACAAACGAATGCCCATCGAAAAAGAGGTGCTATACCGATGTGTAATGAGTTGACTACATTCGGCGCAAGTTTTATTATAAAGGCTCAACATAATAGTTTTATTTTTATCGTGATAACCCATAAAACACATAGAAATACATAGAACACATCGTTTTTATACTAAAAAAATAGTGTATAGCAACCTATGTGTTCTATGTATTCCTATGAAACCTATGTGTTAAATTGCTTCAATAATTCATTTGCCACAATTTTTCCTGAAATCAAAGACGGTGGTACGCCTGGCCCTGGAACCGTCAATTGCCCCGTATAATATAAATTTGTCAAATGATTATTTTTTAATTTAGGCTTCAAAAAAGCAGTTTGCATTAACGTATTCGCTAATCCATACGCATTGCCTTTAAACGCATGATAATCATTTTTAAAATCTCGATGCGCATAAGACCGTTTGTAAATCACTGCATCTCGAATGGATTGCCCTGTTAATTTTTCCAACCGTTCCATCACCATATGGTAATATTTTTCACGCCATTCCTCCTTATCATCAGGCAAATCAGGTGCAAGCGGGATTAAAATAAACAAATTTTCACAACCTGCGGGTGCAACCGTCGAATCGGTCAATGAAGGCACGCATACGTAAAAAAGTGGATTGGTAGGCAATTTCGGCGTTTCGTAAATCTCTTTTGCATGCAAATTAAAATCTTCATCAAAAAATAAATTATGATGATTTAAATTTGTAAGTCGTTTATTGACACCAAGATAGAATAATAAAGAAGACGGAGCCATCACGCGTTTATCCCAATAAGCGGGCGAATAGTGCCGAAACTCAGCGGGCAAAACCACTTGTTCGATATGATGATAATCCGCACCTGCAACGACATAATCCGCTTCAAAAGATTCGGTATCGGTAACACAAGTAGTAATTGTAGCAGGTTTTTTAGTTTTATTCACTTGGATAGACTTCACTTCTTGATTCAACAAAATACGCACGCCTTTTTCGGTCGCTAATCGAACCATTCCTTTGATGATTTCAAACATACCCCCTGGCGGATACCAAGTGCCTAATGACATATCTGCATAATTCATCATACTGTATAAAGCAGGCGTATTTTGAGGTGTTGCACCCAAAAACAAGACAGGAAACTCTAATAATTGAATTAATTTCGGGTTTTTAAACGATTTTTGGAGGTGTTTTGACATCGATGTAAACATATCTAAGCGAAAAAGGCTTTTGAAAATGCGCATATCTATAAATTCTGTAATGGATTGACTCGGTTTTTGGACAAATTCGCCAATGCCCGTTTGATATTTATATTTCGCCTCTTTCAAAAATTGACGGAGTGCAATACTGCTGCCCGCTTCTGCCCGTTCAAATAAGGCTTCCAATTCAGTCATATTTGCAGGAATTTTCCAAATTTGATTTTTATCAAAAAAAACGGTATAAGAAGGGTCTAAACGAATCAAATCATAATAATCGGCTCGCTTTTTACCAAAATCAGCAAAATAATTTTCAAAAATATCAGGCATCCAATACCAACTTGGACCCATATCGAAGGTGAAACCTGCTTCCGAATATTGCCGCGCTCGACCGCCTGCAACCGAATTTTTTTCCAAAATGGTCACATCACAACCTTGATGCGCTAAATAGGTAGCTGCACTCAAACCTGCAAATCCTGCTCCGATGACGATGATTTTCTTTTTATTTTTCAAAATACGACTGATTGTGTTGGTTTTAAAATCACGTAACAATCGTTCTTATAATTTTGTTTAACTTTTTAGTCAAAAAAGTGAAAAAAAGTTAAACAGAATTGTCAATACATAGATTCCATAGGGTATATAGAACACATAGGGGGCATCCATTCAAGAATGGATGCCCCTTATATGTTCTATGTACTCTATGGAATCTGAATTGCCACAGTTGTCTGTAGCAACCCAAGTACGATGGATGCCACCTATGTGTTCTATGTACCCTATGGAATCTATGTGTTCTATGTACCCTATGTGTTAATATCCTAATAATTTCAACATGGATTCTGCATCTTGTTCATCGGATTCCATCCAATCGACCAAATTGCCGTTTTCATCTCTATCCACTAAAATGCGTTTCGGCGCGGGCAAAAGACAATGTTTAATGCCGCCATATCCGCTTAACGCATCTTGGTACGCGCCTGTATTGAAAAAGCCCATATATAAATTTTCGTCATTTTTGCCAAATTTAGGCATGTACAACTGATTCAAATGCGCTTCGGAATTGTAATAATCCGCATTATCGCAACTCAATCCACCAACGTTGACGCGGTGATATTCTTTATTCCAATGATTTACAGGCAGTAATATATAACGTTCATTGATAGCCCAAGAATCGGGAATCGTGTTAATCAACGAATTATCCACCATATACCACAATTCACTATCATTTTGTTGCTTTTGACCAATGACTGAAAAAATGGTTGCCCCACTTTCGCCTACGGTGTATTTGCCAAACTCCGTGAAAATATCGGGTGCTGGCACATCCTCATCTGCACAATATTCTTTAATCGTCCGCACAATTTCCTTTATCATGTAGGCATAATCATATTCAAAATTCAAGGAATTGGAAATCGGCAAACCGCCGCCAATGTTCAAAATCTTCAAATCAGGGCAATAATGCCGCAATTGACAGTACAATTTCACGCCTTTGCGCAATTCAGACCAATAATAAGTGGTGTCTTTAATGCCTGTATCGACAAAAAAGTGCAGCATCCGCAATTTAAATTTCGGATTGGTCAAA
Source organism: Chitinophagales bacterium (assembly GCA_013298955.1). Taxonomy (GTDB): domain Bacteria; phylum Bacteroidota; class Bacteroidia; order Chitinophagales; family Saprospiraceae; genus JAAFJT01. The sequence goes on along the minus strand of JAAFJT010000047.1, from coordinate 19,992 downwards.
ATCTTGTCTTTAACAAAATTGACTGCTTTGGACGGTCGAATGCCTAAACGAGAGGTGTAAAACTCAAATTTGGGTTCTTCCTCCGTCGCAACCCGAATCCCAACACCACAAGTATTGACAATATGCGCGTCGTAAAAATCCAATTCTTCGCGGTTGTCACAAACTGGTATCACATTTTTGAAACCTCCATTAATGAGTTGCGCCAATTTTCGGATGTAACCGACATTTTTAAAACCATTGGCTACAATGATTTTATCTTTGCCAATCTTGCCTGCGTGATAGAGTTTTTGAATCAAATCAATGTCAAATGCAGACGAAGTTTCCAATTGAACGTTGTTTTTCAACACCTCATCCAATACAAATCGAAAATGGGAACTTTTCGTACAGTAGCAATAATAGTATTCTCCGCCATAATTCAACTCATCAATAGCTGTATTGAAATGCGCTTTCGCTTTTTGAATCTGCTGGCTGATTTTGGGGAGATAAGTGATTTTCAAAGGAGTCCCGTACTTTTTTATCAAACTGTACAAGTCAATCCCATGAAAATTCAGGCAATTATCTTGCAAAGTGAATCCGTCCTGTGGAAAATAAAAGGTTTGATCCACCAAGTCAAAATAAGTATTTTTCATTGTTGCCGTGTGTCGGGGTCTAAATGCGTGAAACCATAGTTGTGAATGCCTTTTTGAAGGCGCTTTTTGAGTGTTAAACGATAAATGAATCGTTTAACATTCAAAATGCGCATTCAAAGGCGGCAAAGGTAGTATTTTTTTAAGAACCGTGAGGTGAATTTTTATTTTAAAAAAAACTTAGTTGCAATTGGTAAAAAAGATTATTTTTGTCTCAAAATCACTCAAAAATGACAAAATCAGATAAATTTATCAACCCTTTCACCGATTTTGGGTTTAAAAAAATATTTGGCGAGGAGGAAAATAAAGATTTATTAATCGCCTTCTTGAATAGTTTACTGCCCGCTCCTCATCACGTTGTGACGCTGACGTACAAACGGACCGACCAGCAAGGTGGTACTGCTTTTGACCGAAAAGCCATTTTTGACCTCTATTGTGAGGGTGAAGGCGGCACCAAGTTTATTGTCGAAATGCAAAAAGCCAAACAAAATTACTTTAAAGAGCGCAGTTTGTTCTACACAACGTTTCCTATCCAAGAACAAGCGGTTCGAGGGGATGATTGGGATTACAAATTAGCACCAGTCTATATGATTGGGATTTTAGACTTTATTTTCGATGAAGACCGCGCCATTCAAGACCGTGACGTGATTCATTATGTGGAACTCAAAGACCAGCATAATCGCGTTTTTTACGAAAAATTAGTTTTCCTCTATTTGGCAATGCCGAATTTTCGGAAGAAACTTACCGAGCTGAATACATTTCAAGACAAGTGGTTTTATGTGTTGAAGAATTTGCAAAGTTTATCTGAAATCCCAGTGGAGTTACGCGATGGCGTTTTCAAAAAATTATTTCAAGTCGCGGATTTAGCAAACCTTTCCAAAGAAGAACACCAAGATTACATCACCAGCTTGAAATACTATCGGGATATGAAAAATGTCACGGACACAGCCTTTCAAGAAGGTGAAATTAAAGGGAAAATAGAAGGGAAAATAGAAGGGAAAATGGAAGAGCGTTTAAAGAGCATTCAAAAAGCAATTCGACGGGGCAAACTCACCGATGTTGAAATCGCAGAGGATTATGAGGTGTCTCTTGAAGAAGTGCAACAAATACGAGCAAGAATATCCTAAACAAAAAAGGCAGCCGTTTTGAAACGACTGCCTTTTGTATAGGATTCTTATCGCAAAATGGTTACATCTCCTTTTATAATTTTGCCTTCGGCAAGATTCAAACGCAAAATGTAATAATACGTCCCTTCTGCCAAAGGTTCACCGTTTCTATTATGACCTTGCCAATCATTTTGATAATTAGCCGCCTGATACAAAAGGTCGCCCCAACGATTGAATACCATTAATTCGGCATTTGGGAAATTTTCCAAATTTTTGATGTAAAAAACGTCGTTTTTACTATCTCCGTTTGGCGTAAACGCATTGGGAACATTCAAAGTCGTATCTTTGGGCGGTATGGGAATCCCATCTATTTTTATCCGAACTGTCCCTGTATCGCACTTCATCGCACAAGTACCATTACAAATATTGTATTTGAAATTGACAATCGTAGGCATGGTAGGCGGTTCATAATCAAATTTGCCATTGTTAAACAAAATGAAACGCCCTTCTTGCGGGTATGTCAAGTGTCGAACCACCCAATTGCCCGAAGGCGAATATTCGGTTAAATCGCCATGAATCGCTTCTCCAACTTTCGTGATAAACGAAAAATCATTCGCTTTGGGCGTTTCAGGAACATTAATGACAACGGTGTCTAACGCAGGCAGTTGTGCAGGACAAATCGAATCTCGAACTGTCCATATAAACAAATTCCGTCCGTCGCGCAATTGATTCACCATAGATTGCCCCAATGTAGGTTGTGAAACGCTGGCACCATTTAAAGAAGTCCATATGCCTACATGTTGAGGAAGTAATGGCAGCGCATTTAACCGCGCTTCGGCTTCACAAATAACGGCATCGAAACCCGCATTGGCTTGTGGATTAGACCTAACACGTAATTGCACTGAATCCATGACAACCGCAGGACAACGATCGGTATCGGTCGCACTTACTAAGCGATATGTCAAAGGAAGAAAGACCACCGTTGGCAAAATAGTTCCAGAAACAGCATTATTCAAAGTCGTGTTCGCACTGATATTGCTGTTATAAACAACGTTAAAACGCCCTTTTTGATTGATATTCAATCGAATCCGTGCCGTTCCACCGACACAAACGCTGGTATCTCCTTTGAAATCGGCTTCGATTCTGGATTTAAAAAGCACTCTTGTACCGCGTGTTTTGGCAAAACAATATTCGTTTGGATTCACGCGCCCATTGAGTTCGTTGCCCACAACATAAGTGATATAATACGCCTTGTCGTACTGCATTCCTGTTTGATAGGTAAAATCTCCAGTTCGATTCCGAGCCATGATGTTACCAAGCGTCGTTGTCGTACCATCGTGCAACCAATATTCAAAAGTATCATTCGCATCTTGTACCGAATTACCATGATGCTGCACTCGGGCGGACATCCCATAACAAGCCTTTATCGTTGCTGTATCCATCGTACCTGCGGACGTAAGGCATTGACACACAACCACATCGGTTAACGTATCCGAAACGCAACCATGTACATCTTTAATCGCAACCTTATAACTTGAACCACTTGCCAAAGCATTGGTCGTGAAAATATTGCCTGTAATCGTACCATTCGTACCAAAATGCCATTGATAGGTTGGCGTTCCACCCGAAATCAAAATGCGTGTTCGATACGTCGAAACATCTAAAGAACAAGAGTCCGAAAGCCGTGTCAAATGCGGTCTTTCTTTGAAATAAATCGTCACTTGCGCAGAATCGGCATAAGCTCCATTCACTTCTTTCCATTGAAAAGTATATAGTCCTAATGCTGTGACGGACGCAGGGGTGTTAAAACGATTGACATCTCCTAAACGCACGATGGCATTCGGCGGTGTTGAAACGACGCTCCATGTGCCAATGCCAATACTCACATTTGCCCGCAAAATATATAAACTACCACAAACGGTGTCATTTAAACCTGCATTTGCCACTGGGCTGCGATACATGGCTACATAAAGACAAGTAGTATCGCTCACGCCACAATCATTTATCGCCTTGACACAAATTTTACCTCCAATGGAATTGCCCCAGTTCACTTGAATTGCTGTACTTTGAGTATTTCCAACAATAGACGCGCCTGTTGGAACCGTCCATTCATACCGAATGGCATTTGCAACGGCTCGAATCGTATAATTTTCAACTGCGTTATTGCTCACAACCGTATTGCCTGTAATCGCAGTCGGCGCATTCGGACCCCGTTGCAAAACGACATTTAAACGACTGCGACTCCCTGCGGCACAACCATTTGTAGGTGAAACCGTTATCATACCGCCTGTACTCGTTCCCCAATTGATGGTTATGGCGGCGGTTCCTGCGCCACTAATGATGCTTGCCCCTGTTGGAATCGTCCATGTATAAGGTGCGCCACTAGTTGCAACGGTGTAAATGCCGCGTTGCGTTGCGCAAGGATTGACTTCCCCACCAATCGCTAATGTATCGGTCGCGCCCACTGAAACAGGCATACAAATCTCTCGAACCCCTGCACAATTGCTCAACAAGGTAACACAAACGGTTGCATTACCCAAGTTTTCCCATATAATTTCGGCTGCATTGGTATTGCCGCCTGATTGAACGCGCCCTGCGGTAGCAGGTTGAATCCGCCAACTGTACTGAACACCAGCTTGATTGCGCATCGTATAAGTTGCCGTCGAATTGGGGCAAACTTGCCGACTGCCATTGATTGGAAAAGAATCAGGCAATACCGAACGAACATTTACATTTAAACAAACGCGACGTGTTAAATTACAAACATTTTTAATGTCAACACACACTTGTCCGCCCAAAGAACTGCCCCAATTGACTTGAATATTTTCTGAATTTTGTCCATTTGTAATGGTTGCGCCACTCGGAACCACCCATTGATAGGACATTCCAATCCGTCTTTCAATGGAATAATTTTCTTGCGCACCCGTACAAACATTCCCATTCCCAATAATCGGTAAGGAATCGGGTAAATTCGTGCGCACTTTGATGGAATCCGTGCAAAGTTGCCGACTGATGCCACAGGCATTTTGAATCGTCAAACAAACGCGCCCACCTGTTATATTTAACCAATTGACATTCAAACTATTCGTGCCTTGACCGCCTTCAATTCGCGCTCCGACTGGCACCGTCCATTGATAATTGGAAATATTGGCATTGGTTGGAATCGTATAAGTATAAGGCGTAATCGCGTTTGGGCAAGGGCGAATCGCGCCATCTAAGGCAATCGAATCGGGTGCTTGCGTACTAATGCGCGTTTCAAAACAACTGTCTGCTCCAAAACCGCACAAATTGCGCGTTCTCAAACAGACTTGCCCGCCTGCATTTCCAAAACGAATTTCGATTTCTCGCGTATTCGCACCTGTGACAATTTGCGCTCCGTTTGGCACACGCCATTGATATTCGTAAATACTGGTATCCGCAGGTGTATTGAAACGCGCTACACTGTTGGGACAAATCGTTGCAACGCCATTGATAGCAGGTGCAATCGGCAGTTTCCGAATCACTACGTCCAAATGAGCAGGTGTACTCATACCGCAAGCATTCTCCGCTTGCACCTCAATCGAACCTGTGGTGGCATTGCCCCAATTGATATTCACATGACTATTCAAAGGCGGGTCTGTCGGCGTAACTTGCACGCCTGCGGACACATTCCAAAGGTATCGAAGTACGCCCGCTATCGGATTGACAATATTATACGTGTTGATTTCATTGCGACAAACGGAAATTGCTCCGCGCATTTCGGGTTGTACAGGCACATTGCCGCTTTGCGTAATGGTCACATTTGCCGTTTTAGTGCAGGAAACACCATTTAAAGTAGCGGTTATGCTCACCGTGTAAGTGCCTGCTGCTGAAATAATGGTTGTACTATCCGTTCCAATGACGGCTCCACCTGTGTTTTTCCATTCATATCGAACCGTTGCTTGCGCAGGTTCGATAGTGGCGCGTCCTGTCAACGTCGCAGAACGGGTCAAACAACTCAAATTGCCACTGGATAAGGCAATAGGCTGATTTATTTTTAAAAACGTAATGTTTAAAACAATAACGCTATCGCAACCGCGCCATCCTGCATTAGGCAAAATGATATTTTGAGTAGCTGCACTATATCGTTGATTATTGATTGTAATCGTACCGCCTTCACAAATCGTCGTATCAATGACGCGTCTTGCGGGCGCAAATAGGCGCAAGTGTAATGTTACAACGCTGTCGCAACCCGAAAAGGATGGAAAGGTAGCGGTATAATCGCCTACGGCACATCGGTCGAGATTATTGAAACGGAAGCAACTGCCCGAACAAATTTCTGCTGTAATCTCTCTTGTAATGCTATTTGAAACGCGTAATTGGAGTGTTACAATGCTATCACAACCCAAATACGACCGAAACGTTGCTGTATAATCGCCTGCGGCACATCTATCAACCCCATTGAAATTGAAGCAACTGCCATTACAAACAGTTCGATAAATGGTATTGGTAACGCTATTCAAGAGCCGTAAATGCAATGTTACAATGCTATCACAACCTAAATACGACCGAAAGGTAGCCGTATAATCGCCTGCGGCACATCGCTCCACCCCATTGAAATTGAAACAATTGCCTGTACAAATCTCTCGCGTGATGTCATTTCTAATTTGATTTAAAACGCGCAAATGCAATGTTACAATGCTATCACAACCCAAATACGACCGAAACGTTGCCGTATAATCCCCTGCGGCACACCTATCAATATTGTTAAAACGGAAACAACTCCCTGCACAAATATCTTGGGTAATCTCTGCTGTCACCGATTGCAAAACGCGTAAATGCAAGGTTACTAAACTATCACAACCTGTTGCTGTGCGAAAAGTAGCGGAGTAATCCCCTGCGGCACACCTATCTATATTGTTAAAACGAAAACAGCCACCTGCACAAATGCTTTCTGTTACTTCGTTGGTAATTTGGCTTAAAATCCGCAAATGCAATGTTACAACGCTGTCGCAACCTAAATACGACCGAAACGTTGCGTTATAATCGCCTGCGGTACATCTATCAACGCCATTAAAATTAAAACAACTGCCCGAACAAATACTTTGGGTTATTTCATGGGTAATGGGGTTTAAAACGCGCAAATGCAGTGTTACAATACTATCACAACCAGAAGCGGCGGTAAAAGTAGCCGTATAATCGCCTGCGGTACACCTATCGACATTATTGAAATGGAAACAACTGCCAGCACAAACGGTCTCCGTCACTTCATGCGTAACGGCACTGCCCATCGAAACGGATTTGCAAATCGGCGCAGTCGTACCACACGCATCCGTCACTACCACACAAACATTGCCTGCTGCATTGCCCCAACGAACCGATATATTGGCAGCATTCGTTGCTCCAATTGCGGTCGCGCCTGATGGAAACGTCCAAGCATAATTCGTCGCGCCAGTCACTGCGGGCATGGAAAAGGCAGTCGTTTGATTGGCGCAAGCCACCGCAGCCCCTGTAATCGTCACAGGCACATTCCCACCCGGACTTTGCAAAGTGCCGGCTTCCATTTGAATCGTAAAATCACAAACATCTCCATTATAACCATCCAACATCAAATAGTAGCGTGTACCAATCACTAAATTGGTCGCACTCAGCACCGATTGCGCTCGGGAAGGAGTCACCCAAAAACAACTGCTCACACGGGTAAAATTCGTACAATTCGGTGAAGTCAGTAAGACGGCTTGTAAGCCATCTCCAATATTAGTGGGTCCGCCATTGCAATTCCGAATCCGAATATTTAAATCCAACTCCGTCGAACCTGCAATAAAAGAAAACCATTGATTGTTGTCAATCGTGCTACAACCAATATTACCGGGGTTGGTTTGCGTATTGGGCCCACCCAAAGTGCCGCAATAATTGGTTAAATCGTTGTTACAAAGGCTCGTTGCCGCCTGACACGTCAGACCGCCTGCGGGAGAAGTACAATTTCGTTGCAACGTAATCGTACTTCCTTGCAAAGCATAGGGCATAAAACCCGTATTGGTATTGCCAAATTCGGCAGTAGCAAAAGGCGGTGTTAAAAAACTAATGATTTGAGGTACGCCTGTCGAACCATTGACCGTGAAATTCAGCTTAAACAAAATGGTATTATCCGACAAAGTACGCCCTGTATTGCTGCCCCAATCGACTCGAATGCGACCTACACTCACATCCGCTTGGTCAAAATTGGCAATGTTCAATCCAGTGAGATTGAAATCGCTAACTCCTGTAAATTGGAAAATAGTAGCATTCCACATCATGGAGAATCGTAAGATACCCATGCTGCGGAAGTTAGCGACCGACACAGGGACGCTAAGGGTGCTGCCTTGCGGGACGTTATTCACGTTAGCGGCAGTCAGTTTGAAACTATCAACGAGGATTAAATCGGTGTTTGCCCCTGTTGTAAGTTGGATTTGGTTGAAGTATAACAGTAATACTACAATCGCTAAACGGAATTGACAAAAGTTCATGGGACGTTGTTTTTCACAAAAGTAGGGGATTCTGTAATATGACACAATTAAAAACAAAAAAAAGTACCCTCAAAAAGGGGTAAAACGTGCATTTTACCATAATTCTTGTATATGAAAAAGCCCTTTTTACCACAAAACCCGTAAACGTGACCCAATATTTTTATAATTCTTTGGTGGGATTTATGCTGTCGTGTGGCAAAATCGGCTTAACTTTGTCCTTTAATTACTTAAATTTTAATTATTAACATGAAAAGATTTTTACTCTTATTACTACTTTCGGGCATTCAACTCGCTGCACAAGCGCAATGCAATGATTTATTCATTTCGGAATACGTCGAAGCGGCGGGCAATAGTCGCGCCCTTGAATTGTATAATCCGACAAGTGCGCCGATTAATTTGAGTCAGTATATTATTGGTCGTTTTCGGGATGGCGCGACTGCTATTTCTTCGATTCCTTTGCCGAATACGACCGTTGCTGCGTATAGTGCGTATGTGATTGTGTTGGACAAGCGAGATGCTGCGGGTACGAATTTGGAAATTCCTGTTTTCAATGGTTATGAAAACTATGATACGTGTCGGACGCGGGCGGGTGCAGTGCGCTATGATTCGTTGGCAATGCGCTATGAAATCTGCGCTCAATACGATACAGTAGCTAAAAAATATCCGCGCGGCAATGTGTATCGTTCTTTTTTGGACATTGCGTGTCGGGCGAGTGTTTTTTTAAATCCTGTTTATGATATTCCAACTTCTGCGATGTATTTTAATGGAAATGATGCCGTTGCGTTGGTCAAAGGCGCAACTGTTGCAGCTGATTTTTCTAATGTGTTGGATGTGGTAGGCGTGATTGGCGAAAATCCGGGTTACAATTGGAAAGATGCACAAGGTCGAAATTATACAGAAAATCGGACTTTGGTGCGCAAACGGGCAGTCCGCAAAGGGACGGGTAAAGTGTTGGCGATTTTGTCGGATACATTCCGTTATTCGGAGTGGCAACCGTTGCCTGAAAATACCTTTACGTTTTTAGGCAGACATATTTCGGATTGTAATCCGAATAATCCTGCGATACATGAAAGTGCGGCTTGTGTGGTAAACGCGACTCAAGAATTAGGCGTTTTTGATTTTAAGATGTATCCGAATCCATTGAAAGACAATGCTTTAACAATTGAAGCAGAGGCAAATGTTCGACAATTAGAGATTTATAATTTGTTGGGTGAATTGATTCACACGGCGTTTTACACAGGCGAAAATCGCCGTTTTCAAGTGCAGGTGCCCCAAATCATGAAAGGTTTCTATTTGGTACATTTGCATTTTGATAATCAAACGCGCACGGCTAAGAAGTTGATGATGGATTAAACACATAGGACACATAGATTTAATAGGACAAATAGGGGCAGCAATTTCCAAAGCGAAAATGACTGCCCCTATGTGTCCTATTAACCCCCAAACAAGGAGGGTTTCAAAGCCTCCAAACGTTGTTGTATTATTGATTTTTTTTGAAAAAAGGTGTGATATGAAAGGGTTTTTCCTAACCATTTAGGATTTAATACATTTCGTATTTCAAAAGCCTGCATTCAATCGGACCATTCCACAAAGGGATTCTCGAAGAGGGTTTTAAACCCACATGTTTTATCGCTTCGGCATTGCCTGTAAGCATCCATACTTGCCAATTTTTCCAATTTTTCTTGAATGCATCGCCCATATCTTTATAAAATTGATTCACATCTTCCAATTTCAATCGCTCATCATAAGGCGGATTTAACACTAAAACGCCTTTTTCGCTACTTGGCACTTGTTTGAAAAAATCTTTGCGTTCCATTTTGATTTTGCCCGTCAACATGGCTGCTTCAATATTGCGTTCCGTAACCCGAACCGCTTGGAAATTTAAATCCGAACCTGCGAATTGATGCGCATAATTCGTATGGATTTTACTTTTAGCCGTTTCCAACACATCCGCCCATAACGCATCATCAAAATCCGTCCATTTTTTAAAACAAAAATAATCTCGACCCAATTGTGGCGGCATATTATAAGCCATCAAAGCTGCTTCTGTCAAAAAAGTACCTGAACCACACATCGCATCCATTAAATCAACATCTTTTTGCCACTTCGTCAAAGTCAAAATCCCTGCTGCCAACACTTCATTGACGGGAGCTTCCAACGCGTCCACCCGATAACCGCGCTTGTGCAACGACTCCCCACTTGCATCTAACAACACCGTTACTTGGTCTTCCAAAATATGAATACTAATCGCTAAATCAGGATTTAACGTATTAACACTGGGTCTTTTGAAAAATTTTTCTCTAAATTGATCCACAACTGCATCTTTTGTGAGCAAAGCTGCGTATTGCGAATGCGTAAAGTAAGTGGAATGCACCACTGCATCCACCGACAGCGTTTGACGCACCGTCATATATTGCGACCAATCAATTTCTTTCATTTTAGTGTAAAACGCGCTTTCATGGCGCGCCCGAAAATGAGCAATTGGGGTCAAAACGCGAATCGCCGTGCGCAATTCAAGGTTACAGCGATACAATAATCGCTTATCGCCTTCAAATTCGACCGCACGCCGAATGATTTGAAGGTTGCGACCGCCCAATTCGGCGATTTCATCCGCCAAGACTTGCTCTAATCCTTGAAACGTTTTGACAATAATTTTCATAAACAATTTTGATTTTTTTTAAATAATTTGTTTCAAGGTTTGCTGATGTACATTCCAAAAAATGCGCTAAATACCTTCAAAATCCTAAAACCGATACAAAGATACAATTTCAACGATAAGCCGTTTCATGGTGGTAGGCTTTTCGACGGAAAAAAGCATTTTTAAATATTTTTTTTGACCTAACAAAATAATTACACAGGTTTGGTATTATATTAATGTAATTTGTAACCTAAAATAGGTAGTCACGAATTTTAGGTTCTTTGTTTTGAATTATTAGGCAAAAAAGTGATTCCTTTTTTTTAATATAACATTTTTTTATGTTTCGTATTGATTCTAAAAACAAAATTTTAAAAATCACAATAAAAAATATATTTTAAAATACTATTTTAAAGCTACTATACCCTTTACAAGTATAAAAATATCAATTACCTTTGTACCCGTAACAGGATATTCGATGCCCTCCACTCGAATAAAGAGCTTGAAAAATAGCAAAAAGGCGGTTTTAAACCTATATTTAAAACAAATTATAATGTGATATTCCTTAGTATTTTGAACAAAATGAAGTGCTTTACGGTTGTTCCGATGCACTGCACATTTCTGTTTTTTCTAATGATGAGAAAATGAAAACGCAGCAATGTTATAATCCTATGATTTATTTTAAATTTTAATCATAATATGAGATTGAAAACGAAGTATAACCGATCGTCGAACTACACACGCTCCTCTACCTCCTTAGAAACGCTTATTGCGCACGCGCAAAAGCATTTCTGCAAGGACTCCATTATGCATGCGTATTGTCATCAGCGTCGAAGGTAACACACGGTAATTAGGATAATTTGATTGTTAAAATATTGTTTTTCAAACACTTGTGGTTTGAAAACGCTGACCTTTTATTTTCAAAAAAAATCGAAAACATATTTTTTAAACCATCCATACTATGAATAGAATCCTTGACAAGATTCCTTTTTACGCTATTAATCAACAGACTATTCGGAAAACGATGCAGCCATTGAATCCCCTCCATTGGGTTTTTGCCCAACTGTTCAATCATAGCGATAAGCCTAAGCCTATCGCCCCAAATTTGTTTCATACTAAACCGTCTCATAAGCCCATGCGTACTTTTGCTTTTACCTGTCTTGCATGGATGTTGGCTGCACAAACTGTTGCAGCTCAATGTTCTACGTTTTATCAATTTAAAAATCCAACTTTACTGACTGGCACTGCTGGACAAGTGGGTGCGGTCTATAAATTTTCCAATGTTGCCTCTGGAACGGATGCGCATGCGGAAATTGTGACGATGAATAATGCAACGTTGGTCAATGCAGACGTATCGAACCCACCCGGCTATGATGCGGCTTGGCAACCTGTGGTAGCAGCATCAAGCGGTGGTTATATTGATTGGAAAATTACGTTTAAACAAACGAATACAAATACAGATGTAACGGTCAATTGCGTTTCTTCGACTGCCGTTTCATTGGATGGAGATGGGGCAGCCATGCAGAAATATGTGCAGACGACTGGACATGTTGGCAATTTTACGGCTGCTGGTAGTACGGTTGGCGTAACCAATCCAACCGTAGGAACGGTCAAAGCAACAGGACAATTGGCAATTTCAAGCGGGTTCAGTATTGCGAACCGCCCTTTGTTGTTTCAAGCCGATTTTGCGAATACAGCATTCATCTCTTGGCGCACTGGTGTAACGAGTGCTACCAATGCAGATAATGCCACTTTTTGTTTTTACTTCACGCCCTTAGTCACCTGCGATAACGTGACGAATGCGGGAACGATTTCGGGTACTCAAACGATTTGTGCGAATGGTCAACCGACGCTTTTGCAAAGTACCTTAGCTGCTGTTGGCGGTTCAGGGAATTTGGAATATCAGTGGATGAAAAATTCAACAGGTTTGGGCAGTTACTCATTGGCAAATGCAGCGCAATGGTCTGCTTTATCGGCGGCTACGAATCTGGATTATACGCCCTCTACATTGACGGCAACAACAGGTTATGTGCGATTAGCGCGGCGTGTGGGTTGTTCGAGTGCCGATTGGCAGCCATCGAATGTGGTCGTAGTAACGGTTTCTGGAACGCTCAATGTCCGCATCAACCGCCCTAATTCCATTCTTTGTAAAGAATTGGCTTTTACGATTTCAGCCACTACGGGCGGCTCTACTTATACTTGGGATTTTGGCGCAGGCGCGGAACCCAGAACGGCAACGGGCAAAGGTCCGATTTCGGTCGTTTATGGCGATTGTGCAGAGCATCCCATTCGTTTGACGGTTACTTCCGCAAGTTGCTCCATCGTTTTGAGCGATACCCTATCCACAACAGATACGCAAATCCCAACGATTGTCGGAGTGCCTGCGGATGCGAATGTGCTTTGTAACGCAGTGCCTACTGCGCCGACTTTATCGGCATTTGACAATTGTGGTCAACCCACCATTCAGTTTACAGAGCAATCGGATAAAACGACGAATGGGAGTTGTACGGATAACAATTATACCTTGCGGCGGGTTTGGAAAGCAACCGACCAATGTGGTAATATCGAATATAAAACGCAGTTTGTACGCGTATCGGACACAGGGCATGTTTGCCTTCCGAATGCGGGCATCATTGGCGGTAAAGTTTTTGTTGATAATAATTTCAATGGGGTCGATGATGAAGGCGGTGCAGGCGTTGAAGGCGTGACCGTTCAGATTTATGAAGCCACTGCCACAGGTTCTGGTTTGGTCAATACTGCCACCACGATTGCGGGCGGTTATTATCAGTTTACGGGGATGTCGCCCACGAAAACCTATCGATTAGAATTTACCATTCCAACAGGTAAAAAACCGGGTGGTAAAGGGCTTCATTCGGGAACCTTGGTTCAATTTACCCATGCAGGGAAATGTTCCAATGATTTAGGGATTGGCGATTTAAGCCAATATTGCGAAGCAGCTCCTTCGCTGATTGTGCCTTGCTACAGCTTCGGTAGCGCGGAAGGCAATAAGACGGATGCATTGGTTTCTTTTCCTGTCAATAATAATGCACCGTCCAGTTCGGATGGTTTAATCAATGGTTCGGTTCGCCACTTGGCAACGTATGAACAAATTGGTGCAACCTTCGGTGTCGCTTATAAAAAAAGCACAGGTGATATTTTTGCGTCTGCTTTTGTCAAACGGCACTCTGGTTTGGGACCGGGCGGTACGGGTGCGATTTATAAAGTGAACATCAACGGGATTGCGCCGCCAACGGTTTGGGCAGATATGAACGCGCTTTTTGGTGCGAACACGACGGGTCCAAATCCGCATGCTTTCGGCAATACCGTTACTTGTCCTGACCCTGGTACAGGTGCAAGTAATTTTGCTTGTTGGTTCAATGACGTAAATACGTATGATGCCGTTGGCAAAGTGGGTATTGGCGATATTGACATCAGCGACGATGGCGAAAAGTTATATGTTTTAAACGCTTATAATAAAAAATTATACGAATTAGAAACAGGGAATCCAAGTGCAGGTACAGCTCGAATTTGGAATTTTCCAGTCGGTTCTGTTTCGCCTGCATGTAGTGCTGGTTCGGGCAATGTGGGCAATAGCGTCCGTCCTTTTGCGGTTAAATACCGCAATGGAAAAGTATATGTTGGCGCGAGTTGTGAATTAGGAACCTGCTTTGGTTGCGGTGGTGGTGCGAAAATCTATGTTTTTGAGTTGACTCCGAATACGGGGACTTGGAAACAAGTATTGTATGCCAACATGCAGCGCGGCGGCAGTTCGCTTTCGGCGTATTGGTTTCCTTGGCAGCCGTATGTCGATCCGGATACGAGTGCTTATGCTTATGTGAATAATGTACATTTGTTGTTTTCAGATATTGAATTTGATGGCAATGATATGATTATTGGTTTGCGCGATATGTCGGGCGACCAATTTGGACATATGGCAGGTAAACCCGTCGCAGGAGACCAGACGTTATTGAGTTACGAATCTCAAGGTGACATTTATAGAGCTGCCTACAATCCGAATACAGGTTTGTACGATATGGAAATTAATGGAACCAGTGGTGGGGTGACGACTGCTGGTGCGAATAGCGGTTATGGATTGCCTTCTAATGGAACGGCAGGTCAATATTATTATGGCAATCGCTCGAATATTACGCCAAGTGCCAGTTTTGGAACGTTGGCAGTATTGCCGAGTAAAGACCGCATTTACACACCCGGTTATGACTTTTTGACGGTTTACTCGCAAGGTGTTTTTGCATTGGACAATAATACAGGTGCAAGGGTTGAAAATTATAATTTGATTCCAAATACAACCGCTTCGGGTCAGTTTGGGAAAGCGAATGGTTTTGGGGATATTGAAGTCGGTTGTGCGGATGCGCCGAATGAGATTGGTAACTATGTTTGGAAAGATTTGAATGGAAATGGGGTTCAAGACCCGAATGAATCAGGACTTGCAGGTATCAAAGTCACTTTGTACAATGCAGCTTGTGATTCGTTGGCAACTGTGACTACGGATGCGAATGGTCAATATTATTTTAATAATAATGTTTTAAATGGTTCGTATTTGTTGCCAAACACCAATTATTATATTGTTTTTGGAACGGATAACCAATATCGCAATGGTTTCTTATTCGATAGCCTTAGCGTAACGGCTGCAAATGCTGCTTCTGGTGCGAATGCAGATGAAATTGATTCAGATGGAACGACCACAGGTGGTTTAGCTTGTTTTAATGGAAGACCATTTATCGCAGTAACGACAGGCGGGCCTGGAACGATGCAGCATAATTATGACATTGGTTTTACGACTTGTCCTGCCCCTGCTTTGGAAAATATGCCATTGAGCGCGTCGGTTCGATGCGATTCAGTGCCTGCACCTGCCAATGTGCGGGCTATTTCGGCTTGTGATAATAATGTAAGTTTGGTTTATACGCAAACGCGGACGAATGGCATTTGCTCGAATCGGTACACCTTGACGCGGAAATGGGTTGCAACAGACCGTAACAATCGCATTACCACAGGGATTCAAGTTTTGACGGTATTGGATACTATGCCGCCTGTGATTTTGGATGTGCCTTCCAATATCACGGTTCGTTGCGATAGCGTTCCTGCTGCACCGACTTTGACCGCAACCGATTGTGGTGCAAACCCAAATATCATTTATACGCAAACTTCTACGAAAACGAATAATAATTCTTGTTATGACCAAAATTATACGTTAACCCGCAAATGGGTTGCAACGGATGCTTGTGGTTTGAAAACAACGAAGATACAAATTATAACCGTTTTAGATACGATTGAACCAATTTTAACGATTCCTGCGGATATAACCGTGAGTTGTGAAGCGATTCCTGCGCCCGCAACCCCAACTTTTACCGATAATTGTGGGATTGCTGCGACAGCACGTTTGACACAACGCTATTCCAGTTGTACAAATAATAATTTGCAACAAAATCCTGGTTTTGAACAAACCAATGGTCAATCGTTTAATGCTACTTTTGAAGGCTATCCTGCAAGGACTTTGCAAAACAATTCAACAACCATTCCTGGTTGGGGCATGGGTTATACGTGTCCGAATAATAATTGTGGAGCAGGTTTGTGGATTTATGACAATAACAACACCATCAATAATCCAGAAGGCGATAGATTTATTTGGTTAGGTGGAACGATTGGTGGTTATTGCGCCGTGAGCAAGACGGCATTAAGTTTAGGGAATAATGAATGTGTCGAAATTTGTTTTGATGCTGCGGCATGGACTACAAAAGGCAGCAGCCCAACTCCTGTGGCGCAAACGCCCGCTTATGTTTCCATCGAAGTAGAACGCAATGGCGTTTACTATGCAACGGTTTATGCCCAATGGTTGCCCATGAGCAATTCATTTACGGATTTAAATTGGCAAAAAATCTGTTACACTTGGAACGCGCCGAATGCAGGTAACTATAAATTTTACATTACAGCAGATAATAATGTAACGGGTAATCCCAATGCAGGGATGACTTTGGATAATGTGGTGACGCGTAAATGTTGTAGTACAAATCCCAATCCGACGGCGGGATGTGCTGATTATCAAATCTTGAGAACATGGTCTATTGCCGATAAATGTGGGAATACGGTTTCAAAAACTCAAACGATTACGGTTAAAGACACAACGCGTCCTGTATTAATAGGCATTCCTGCGGATGTAACCGTAGCAGGTACGTTGCCAACGATTCCAGAAATTGGTACGGGTGGTGTCAATGCAACCGATAATTGCGACCCAAATCCGCGTATTACGCTTATAGAAACGAGAGATTCGGGTTGTGTGTATCATGTCTATCGGACTTGGACGGCAACAGACACTTGTGGCAATAAAGATACTAAAACGCAAGTCATTACGGTCAATACAGGAACTGCGGATGCAGGTGTTTTGGCAATTGCGAATGGAACGGTTTGTTTGCCGAATGGAATCATTTCAGCAACACAAACGACAAATCCTACTTTACCGATTGGTTATGTAATCAACTACTTATTGACGGATAGTGCGGGCGTGATTGTTCAAAAAAGTGTTACGCCGTCTTTCACTGTGACAACAGCAGGTGTTTATAAAATTTATGGTTTTATTTATAACAATACGGTTTCGGATGCTAACTATTTCAATATCAATCTAATACAGTTGGGTACAACCCGACTTGATGGTTTAAATACATTAGCAAATGGAAAATGTATTGTGGTCTCAGGTACAGGCGCAGAGGCGCGAGTTCAATGGTGTAATGGTTCGATAGGTGATTTTGTATGGGAAGATTTGGATGGAGATGGCGTTCAAGACCCTAATGAACCAGGAATTGGCGGTGTGCGCATCGAATTAACAGGAACAGATATTAATGGAAATCCTGTAACAAGGACTGTTACCACCAATGCAGATGGCAGTTATGAGATAACAGCTTTATTACCGGGCACTTATACGATTAAATTTATCACGCCAACAGGGTATGTTTTCACGTATCCAAATCAAGGCGGCGATGATACGAAGGATTCAGATGCCGATAGAACCACAGGTCAAGTAACCATCACCTTAGGTTCTGGCGAAATCAATCGGACGATTGATGCAGGTTTAATCAATACAGCAAATACCAAAATTGGGGATTATGTTTGGATTGATGCAGATGCAAATGGGGTTCAAGACGGAAGTGAAGTAGGCAAAGCGGGCGTTACCGTGACTTTGACAGGCACAACAGGGAATGGAACGCCAGTCACCTTGACGACAACGACGGATGCGAATGGCAAATACTTATTTGAAAACCTCTTTCCGGGAACTTATACGGTTAAATTTGATTTACCAACAGGTTTCAGTTTCACGCCGAAAGATAGAGGGGGCGATGATGCGAAAGATTCCGATGCAGATATTGTAACAGGTGTAACGATACCTGTCACTTTGGTAAGTGGTCAACCGAATCTCTCAATTGATGCAGGTTTGATTGACCTCAATACGAAAATTGGTGATTTTGTATGGGAAGATTTAAATGGTAATGGTATTCAAGACGCGGGCGAACCCGGAATTGGGGGTGTTCGCGTTGAATTAACAGGAACGGATATACAGGGCAATCCTGTAACGCGAACGGTCACGACCAATGCAGATGGCAGTTATGAGATAACAGCTTTATTACCGGGCACTTATACGATTCAATTCATCACGCCAACAGGGTATGTTTTCACCTATCCAAATCAAGGCAGTGATGATGCGAAGGATTCGGATGCCGATAGAACGACTGGTCAAGTAACGGTTGTATTGAGACCGGGCGAAACGAATTTAACGATTGACGCAGGTTTAATCAATACGGCAAATACTAAAATTGGGGATTATGTTTGGGAAGATTTGAATGGTAGCGGTATCCAAGATGCTGGTGAAACAGGCATTCCAAATATCACCGTTAAATTAACTGGCACAACAGGTAATGGAACGCCTGTCACTTTAACGACAACGACAGATGCCAATGGCAAGTACTTATTTGAAAATTTAACACCAGGAGATTATACGATTACGTTTGTACGCCCTGCTGGTTTTGAATTTACATCCAAAGATAGAGGTGGCGATGACAGCAAAGATTCGGATGCGGATGTAACGACAGGTGAAACGATTCGGGAAAACTTGGTTTCAGGTGAAACGAATTTGACTTATGATGCGGGGATGGTTCGCTCTACGACTTTGGGCGATTTAGCTTTCTTGGATTGTAATAACAATGGTATGCAAGATGGGGGAGAAGCCGGTTTAGAAAACGTAACAGTGACTTTATCAGGCATTGATGGTGCTGGTAATTCAATCACGCGCACGACAACAACCAATGCTTCTGGTTTATACCAATTCAGTAATGTATTGCCTGGGCGTTATGTATTGACGTTTGGAATGCCTACTGGTATTGCGAATTTAGTTTATGCGTCCAAAAATGTAGGTACGAATAGAGCGATAGACAGTGATGTGGATAATACGGGTAAAACCGATTCAATTACGATTTGGAGTGGTATTTCTAATGATAGTATTGATGCAGGTTTCAAGGATGTAACCGCGCCAATAGTCGTTCGCCCTGCCCAAGACACGACTGTAGAATGTGATGGAAGTGGCAATAGAACCGCTTTACAAACATGGTTAGCGAATCATGGCGGCGCAATCGTTCGAGATAATCGCGCTTTAACCGTAACTTGGACGAATGATTTCACTACTTTATCAAACGAATGTGGCGAAACGGGAACAGCAACAGTTATCTTTACAGTAGTAGATGATTGCGGCAATAGA
Source organism: Chitinophagales bacterium (assembly GCA_013298955.1). Lineage (GTDB taxonomy): Bacteria > Bacteroidota > Bacteroidia > Chitinophagales > Saprospiraceae > JAAFJT01. The sequence goes on along the minus strand of JAAFJT010000047.1, from coordinate 403 downwards.
ACCCAGACGACTGCAAAATTCACGGTTAGAGATACGGTAAAACCAATTCTAACCAATATACCAACTGATATTACAGTGGCATGTAGTGCTATTCCAACAGCAACGACACCAATAGCCACTGATAATTGTGATAATAACGTCAATATTACCTATCGTCAAGACACAATTCGCAGCAATGGCGGTTGTGCAGATAGCTATATTTTAATAAGAACTTGGACGGCAACCGATGCTTGCGGCAATACGCAAACTGCGACGCAAAAAGTGACTGTGGAAGACAGAACGGCACCAACTTTATGGGAAGTGCCTGCCAATGTGACTGTGGAGTGCAATAATCTACCAGTAGTAGCTACTCCAAGAGCGATTGATGACTGTGATAATAATGTGAATGTTACGTATGCTCAAA
>JAAFJT010000046.1 GCA_013298955.1 Chitinophagales bacterium | reverse complement strand
AAAAATCCGTGAAAATCCGCAAAATCCGTGTCATCCGCGTTCCAATTCGTATCACAAAGTGCGTTTTGCCTACATCAAACCAAAAATTTTCGCATATTTCAGCATTTCGCCTTGATTCGTCATTTTTAATTTACCTGTGAAAACAGCCATCATTGGATTGATACTCCCGTTCAAAATCCCTGTTAAGGTCGCTGGTGAAGTTGTTACAGCGCACTTAGGCGTACCGGTCAATCCTTCTTGTACCGCACATTTGCCATCCTCAATCTGAACCGTATATTGCCCCGCTTCTCCGATATTGAAATGGAAACACGTATTATGTCCTTCAATCGCCGCAGGATTGATTTGTGCGGGCAAAGACATTAAAAAATCTTTAGCATTCATTGCTTTGTTATGTAACGTTTTTTTATTTAAAATTTTGATTTACAATACTTTATCCATCCATCCAAGTGCATAATTCAGCACTTCATCTTGAATTTTTTCATTATGTATTTCGTGGTAAAGACCATGCCAAAGTTTGAAAGTAAGGTCGCCTTTGACGCGTTCCGAAAAGGCTTGCGATGCCAAAGGAGACGTGACCATATCTTTCTCGGCGTGCATTATCAACGTCGGTTTAGGTACTGCGCCTTCGTAGGTATGCAGCCAAGCCGCCGATTCATTCAAACCCATGCCCGCCGCCGCCGTGATTTTGCCATGCACCAAAGGATCTTGGTCATACGCCCGCACCACCGCAGGGTCTGTACACAAATTTTTGGTATTCAACCCTGCCGATTGCGAAAAAGTGGGTAAAATACGGCGCATCATCTTGCCCAATTTCAAAAGCATGGGTTTGGGTTCAAAGGCTAATTGAATCCAAGGACCCGTTACAACCGTTGCTACAATGGCAGGTTTGCGTCGCAACATATAGTTCAATATCAAATTGCCGCCCATGCTGTGTCCCCATAAAAAAATGGGTTTATTGGGATATTGAATTTTTATTTCCTTCATAAAAAGGTCAATATCATCCAAATACGCATCGAAATGAGGCGTATGTCCGCGTTTGCCATCCGATTTGCCATGCCCGCGTATATCCATGCCTATCACCGCATAGTTGTTTTTAACAAAAAAATCGGCTAACGCATTATAACGATTCACATGTTCCCCAAAACCGTGCATCAAGCAAATCACAGCGCGGGATTGCACAGGCTTCCAATTTTTCACATATAATTTTAATCCGTCTCCAGACAGTATCGTTTTTTCGTGAACGGTCATTTTAATTATAATTTTTTGCCTTTAAAAAATTCTATCATTTCAGCTTGTGGGAAAACGGCTTTTACTTTGGTTAAGAAACGCTCGGTTTCGCCCCAATGTTGAAAATCGCCCAAATAGTAATCCAATCCTTTATCCGTTTTGACGGTGTAGATGGCAGACATCAATTCCGCCGCCGATTTCAATCGCGCATCATCCTTTTTCAATTCGGTTGCCGAACTCAAAAACTGCACGCGATACCCAGAATAATCGGGTGACATCGGAAAAACAGCATACACCACATCCTTTTTCTTAGGAACTTCTACGGGTTTAGGTTGTTCAAGCGCAAAAGGGGGTTGATTCGGATCCACGATTTTACCAACCGCTTCCTTGACAATTTCTTTCGTTTCCGTTGTCGGCGTTGTTGGCGCAGGGCGTTTCATATCGGGAATCATGCCCACTTGGGTTTTGGTAACAGAGACTGGTTTGGTGATAGTTTCATCAAAATCATCCGCAGGTTTGCCAATTTTAGCTGTTTTTACTTCTTTTACGTCCGTTTTTACCTCTTTTACGACGGTTTTAGTCGTTTCTTTCACTTCTTTGACAACCGCTTTGGTCGTTTCTTTTACGGCGGCTTCTGTTTTTTTGATTACCGGTTTTGCCTCTTTTGCTTCAATTTTAACAATTTTATCATTCGCTTTAACAGGATTTTTAGCCGTCTCCACTTTGGGTTTATCCCCGCCCTTTGCCGCAGGCGTTGTCATTGCAGGCACATTGCGCGGAATCGAACCCGCCACAATAGCTTCGCGCACCTCCGTTTTCACGACTTCTTTAGCAGGCGCACTGCCTTTTGAATCCAAAAATGCATTCGGTTCCCCTTTTTCAGTAACAGGTGTTGCTGGAGCTTTATATTCTTCGGAGGTGAAAGCGGCTCCCGAATTGATAAATTTATCCATTTCTTCCTCATGAATGATTTCCGCCAAAGACATATCCCTAAATTTATCTGCGGTGAAACCAGTGATTTTCAATTCTGTCCTGCGATTTTGACGGTGTTTTTCATCATTACAAGGCGTTCCATCCTCACATTCGTTCACCAAACGCGCTTCACCGTATCCTTTTCCTTTCAATTTATCGCGCCCAATGCCCATTTTGCCTTGAATATACTCCACTGCATTTTTCGCTCGTTGCTCCGATAACAATTGATTTGCCTCCGCGCTCCCTCTCGAATCGGTGTGCGAACCCAACTCAACCACCAATTGAGGATTGTTTTTAAGGACAAGACCGACTTTATCCAATTCGCCTTTTGCCGCCTCTGTCAAATTGGCACTGCCAAAATCATAGTAAATATTTTGAACAACTATATTGCGGGTTGTATCAATCTTTTCCATTTCAATATTGGCATTCAGCGTACCCACTTGCCTATCTTCACTGGAAGACAAATTGTCCGAAACACCCGGCGAAACCGTTCCAATCCCCTCAAAACAAAGGATACAACCATCGATATTGACATGCGCCTCCATGCGTTTGTTGAAATAACCCTCTTTGCGCACCAAAATCGTGTAATGATTGCCTTGTTGCAACGTAAAATTGAAAAAAGGACTGGTATGTTTGTCAATAACCAACTCGGGTTTCTTAGTCGTATTGTTATAAATTTCAATACGTGCTGCTCCGATAGCGTCTGTTGGCGTGTAATTATCCAACCGTTTGTTGGCAATTTTGGCATCAAACAAATAACCGGGTTGACGCGTCATTTCCAATTTTAAATAAACACTTTCATCGGGTTTCAACTTTGTGGTCAAAAGCGTGTCCTGTCGCGTGACGAAAATCCGTTTTTCCGAACTGAGGAAAACGATTTTTCCAACTGGCACTTTGAGTTGAAAATGACCATCTATCGTCGTCATCGTCTCTCCGAGCAACGTTTGCGTCTGGTCGAATGCCTTGACAACGACCTCATTTAAAAAACCGCGATTATACTTTTCAAAAGCATAACCGTCCAATGTAACGGTTTGAGCGTTCACGGCACTCGTAAATGCCATGATACTTGCTATCCATGTTGACCTCTTCATGGTGATTTGCTGTGTTTGTATGAATTTTAATTAAAAAAATTGTTTAAAAAATAAGTATTTAACACAAGTTACGTTTTTAATAAAAAAATTACAATAACCTTTGGAGGGTTTTAAACCCTCCAAAGGTTTGATAATCAATGTTTTATAAACTACTTATGTGTGACGCAATTTTGAGCGTTTGTAACTGTACCCAAAATAGATGGTTAACCCCAAAAGCATCCAGCCAAAAAAGACTGCCCAGCTTTTTACAGGTATTTCAATCATAAGGTACATGCAGCATAAAACGCCTAAAATAGGTATTAAAGACCATGATTTCAACGAACTATATATCGTTGTTATAATTAAAATGATTACAAAAACCAAAAACAAATATTCTTGATATTCCATGTTGCCAAATTGCGTCATCGCAGCCGATAATCGTTCCCGAACGGGGGCGCAAATTAGAAAAATAAGCGTTAAAATCGGCATGATAAACCGGCTATTGATATAAGGCATTTTGAATTTTCGATTCGGATTATCATCCGCAGGCAGCATTAATACGCCGCCGCTAACCAAAACAAACGCAAATAACGTCCCAATACTGGATAAATCAGTCACTAATACGTCGTCAATGAACAAGGACGGAATCGCTACCACAAACCCTGTGACGATAGTTGCAAACGAAGGCGTTTGGTATTTCGGATGAATCTTTGCAAATTGCGCAGGCAATAAACCATCTCGACTAATTCCCATCCAAATGCGCGGTTGACCGATTTGAAACACTAATAATACGCCTGTGGTTGCGACTACGGCACTTAATGAGATGATATAATTCAATGTTTTTAAATTTGTTTTTTCAAAAACATAGGCTAATGGGTCTGAAACGCCTTTAAATTCGGAATATTTCACCATGCCTGTTAAAACCAATGCCGTTAATATGTACAATACGGTGCATATCATTAAAGAATAAATCATGGCTTTGGGCATGTCGCGTTTGGGATTTTCGCATTCTTCGGCGGTGGTCGAAATCGCGTCGAAACCGATGTAGGCGAAAAAAACCGCCGAAACCCCTGCCATAATGCCTTTAAATCCATTTGGCGCAAACGGAACCCAATTATCGGTATTGACATAAAAACAACCCACCACAATCACTACTAACAAAACAATAAGTTTAAAAACAACCATGCCATTGGCTACTCGTTTGCTTTCTTTGATGCCAATATATGCCAAAATCGTTATCAAAATGACGATGAAAAACGCGGGTACATTGATTATGAACGGAATATCGCCAAAAATATGGGGCGCATTCGTCCAAACTAAATCCGCAACAGGCTGTTTAGCTGCTACGGATTCTTGATATATTTTTTCTGCGGTATTATAACCTGTTGTTAACCAACCCGGTAGGTAAATTCCAATGCCTTTTAACAAATTGTTGAAATAACTGCTCCACGAAATCGCTACCACTACATTCCCAATCCCATATTCCAAAATCAACGCCCAACCGATAATCCAAGCAGGCAATTCGCCAAAAGCGACATACGAATACGTGTAAGCACTGCCCGCAACTGGCACTCGCGAGGCAAATTCGGCATAACACATAGCGGTAAAACCACAAGTAATCGCCGTAATGACGAATAAAAATACGACTCCGGGACCCCCATTGAAAGCAGCTTTGCCAATCGTTGAAAAAACGCCCGCGCCTACTACAGCGGCAATGCCCATGGCAATTAAATCGCGCAATTTAAGATTTTTAGCCAATTCGCCATGCGGATTTTCGGTCGTATCCGCCAATATTTGTTCGAGCGATTTGCGTCTGAACAGTTTTTTAAATTCCATACAGGGAATGTTTTTTGATTTTCGTTTTTGGAACGCGTAAAGTTAATGCTTTTTGAGGAAAATGAGGTGCTTTTACATAGATATAATTTTCATATTGATTTAAAAATAATTTTTACCCGCTTGAAAAGTGCCTAAACTGTAAAAAATGCTGATAATTAACCCAATTGCACCGCCGATATAACTGAAATTATGCATAGAACCGACTTTTATAAAGTTTTGATAATCCACCAAATTACTGGGCAAATGCCAATTTGCCACATCCGCTTTGCTCAACGTACTGCCATAACAGAGTCCAATTAAACCTGTCAACAAAGCAATGATAATCGTTAAAACCATTGCTTTTAAAGTTGTTTGAAACATTATTGCACCATTTATTTGTTTTAAACCAACCAATGTTAAAACAATTCCGATGAGGAGTCCCATCCACCAAGTCGCCATGATGCCTACAACCGCGACAACCGTTCTTGGATTCGGCAATAAGGCTTCGCCTTCCATATCGGTTAATCCGAATTGATGAAATTTAAATTTAGTGTAATATTCGGGCGAAATGGTATAGGTCAATTGGTCATGTACAATGCCATAGATGCTGCCCAGTATGGGCGATAAGCCTATCAGTAAAAGAAATGCTGTAAATTTATTCATTGTAAATGATTGATTATAAATTATTTACAAATATGGGTTCAAAAAACGGTGATGCCTTTTGAACCCATATTGAAAGGTTAACCTATTTTTTTTAATGTGGATTTTTTGGATTGATTGGATTCTTTGGATTATGATACAATCCAAAGAATCCAATCAATCCAAAAAATCCACGTTTAAAAAATCTTATTTCTGCAATCGTGCTGCATTTGCTTGATTATTCATGTACATTTTCAAACCAAAAAATGCAAACACCAATATAACGGGCAATATCACCACACTTTGCAACGTATTCGCGCCTGCTGCCAATTTGATACTCGCTTCGGTCGCATTTGTCGCAACATTCGCTTTAGCAGCCACCAAATTACTATCATACATACTTCCCAAAATCGGTTGGAAAATAGAAGTCGCAAACATGCCCGCACCACCTAATAACGACATGCCCAATGCACCACTTTTCGGTATATTTTCCGCCACAAAACCAATCATGGTAGGCCAAAAATAGCAACAACCCATGGCAAAAACGCCCGCCGCCGCAAAAGTCATCATGCCTGACGTATTACTCAACCAAATCAAACCAACGACTGCCAACACCGCAGAACCAAGTAACATCCCTGTCGGTTCTAAGGTATGCACCATTTTGCCCGCGAACAATCGCCCAATTGCCATAATCGCATTGATCCAAACCAAAATCAAAATGGATTTGACACCGACATTTTCCAAAATCGTGTTAATCCATTGATTGGTACCCAATTCCGTAGTAGAAGTTAATAACATACATGCTACCATGAACAAATACAGTGGGCTAAAACAAGCCGCTATCATGTCGCCTGTTGAAACGCCAGATGTAACCCGTTCTGTTTTTGGGAATTGTTGTTTTAAAAACAATACGCCATAAATGAAGGCAGGAATCAAAAGTACGGATACTTGCGCTTTCCAATCCAACTGCGCATCGGTCATAAAATACGAAATCAATCCGCCAATCACAATCCCGCCAGGAAACCAAACGTGAAAACGATTCAACATTTCTGTTTTTCTATCGGGATACATGGCGGCAACCATCGGATTACAAGCTGCTTCCACCGTTCCATTCGCAAAACCAATGAAAAATGTGGAAATAAATAACGTCCAAAAACCTGTTGCCGAAATGGTCAAAACAATGCCCAACATATGCGTAATAAACGCTAAAACGAGCAATCGCCCCATGCCAACGACATCGCAAAGCCAACCGCCCAACATCGTGGCGACTGGAAAACCGAGAAATGCCATCGATGCAACCCAGCCGAGTTCTGCATTCGTTAGGTTAAATTGTTTGCCTAAGTCGCTTAACATACCTGCGCGAATGGCAAAAGTCATAGAAGTTGTCACCAATGCGATGCAAGAGGCGATAAACAGTCTTGATTTGTTGATTTCCGTCATTTGAAAAAAATTGATTGTGAATTGTTTAAAAATTGTTACAATATCTATGGTGAAAGCGGGTCTAATTGGAACGCGGATGACGCGGATTGGGCGGATTTTCACAGATTTTTTATTAAAAAAATTTACACTTTTATTATAAAAAAAAATCCGTGAAAATCCGCCCAATCCGCGTTATCCGTGTTCCCATAGCATCCGCCTCTATTTTTGGTAATCGCTTTTACCGCCAGTTTTTTCGATTAAGGCGATTTCTTGAATGATAATATTTTGAGAGAACGCTTTACACATATCATAAATTGTTAATGCAGCAATCGTCGCGCCCGTCAAGGCTTCCATTTCTACACCTGTTTTGGAAGTCACCGATGCTGTACATTGAATGACCACCCGTTTTGCCGCATCCACTTGAATGTCAATTTTGCAATTTTCCAACCCAATCGGATGACATAACGGTATCAAATCAGGCGTTTTTTTCGCGCCCATGATGCCCGCAAGGATGGCTGTTTGAAAAACGCCGCCTTTTTTCGTATAAATTTCCTTATTTTCCAATTGTTCCAACACGATATTGGGCAAAATCACAATCGCTTGCGCCCGCGCCGTCCGTTTTGTAACCAATTTATCGCCTACATGCACCATCGTCGGATTGCCCGCCGCGTCTAAATGTGTGAAATGAGCCATTTGTTAATTGAGTTGATTATTTTCATCCTTAAAAAAATGCAGCGATTTCACGCTGCATTTTCTGCAAATATTAGCATAATATTTCACATTGCAGGTATTTTGGGATTCTTTTTTAAAAATTATATCTTTTAAACGCTTCAATTGCTTCATATTCGGGCAAACCGAGTGCATCATACGATTGCGCCGTATTCCGATTGCGCTCTTCGGCGCGTTGCCAAAACTCCCGCACATCCGTTCCGGGAAATAAAGGTCTATCTTTTTGACTTTGATGTTTGAAAATCGCCCGCCGCTTGCGCAATAATTCATCGGGACTCAAAGGCACTGCCATATCAATATTTTCGATTTCCCACTCCTGCCAAGCACCGCGATACAGCCAAACGGAACACTTTTGCATCCAATTTTTGGTTTTTAAACGCTCAATTGCTTCAAAAATGGATTCTAAACACACCCGATGCGTTCCATGTGGGTCGGACAAGTCGCCTGCGGCATAAATTTGATGCGGTCGAATCGTTTCAATCAATTGAATGATAATTTGAATATCGGCTTCACTCAAAGGTTTCTTTTTGACCGTCCCCGTTTCATAAAAAGGCATGTCCAAAAAATGAGTTTGCACCGATTCGCGTACATATCGTGCGCCTGCTTTCGCCTCTCCGCGCCGAATCAACCCTTTCAATTGTTGGATTTCGGGCGCGTCAATTTCACCCGCTTTTTTAGATTTCAATTTTTGTTGAATCGAATCAAACATTTTTTTGGTAACGCCTGTATCTAAACCAAAAATTTGATGAAAATCATTGATAAAATCCGCAAAACGCACCACATCATCATCAAAAACGGCAATATTCCCAGAAGTTTGGTATGCCACATGCACCTCATGCCCTTGATCCGCCAATCGAATGAACGTGCCGCCCATCGAAATCACGTCATCATCAGGATGCGGACTGAAAATCAACACCCGTTTTGGAAACGTATTTGATTTTTCGGGTCGATTTTTATTGGGTTCATTGGGTTTGCCGCCAGGCCAACCAGTAATCGTATGACGCAATGCGTTGAAAATTTGGATATTGGCGTTGTAGGCAGAATCATATTCGGTCACTAAATCGCTCATCCCATTTTCGGCATAATGAGCATTCGTTAATTTCAAAATGGGTTTTTGCTCTTTTTGCGCCAACCAAATCACAGCTCTTTTCACCAATTGAGGCGTTTTCCAATCACATTCGCCCGTCAACCAAGGCGTTTTGACGCGAGTGAGTTCCGCAGAAGCGGCATCATCCAACAAAATTGTAACTTTCGGGTGCTTTTGCAAATAAGTCGCAGGTATCAAATCGGTGATTTCGCCCTCAATCGTAGCCCGAATCACCTGCGCTTTGCCCTCTCCCCAAGCCATCAACAGGATATTTTTAGCCTCCATAATCGTCCCAACACCCATCGTAATGGCTTTACGGGGGACATTTTCTTCGCCAAAAAAATCACTTGCGGCATCTGCAATCGTCAATCGATCCAACGAAATGAGCCGAGTCCGCGAGCGAATGCCCGAACCGGGTTCATTAAAACCAATGTGACCTGTGCGCCCAATGCCCAAAATTTGCAAATCAATCCCGCCTAATGCCGTTATTTTGTCCTCATAAGCCCGACAAAAGGCTTGAATCTGGTCTTTTTCAAGCGTTCCATCCGGAATATGCACGTTTTCGGGCAAAATGTCAATCGCATCAAAAAACCATTCTTTCATAAAACGGACGTAACTTTGGAGCGCGTCCCGTTTCATTGGATAATACTCATCCAAATTAAAAGTAATGACATTTTTAAAACAAAGTCCTTCTTCGCGGTGCATTTTAATCAACTCGGTATAAACCGTCGTCGGCGTAGAACCTGTTGCCAAACCTAACACGCAAGGCAGGTTCAACGCAGCTTTTTGGCGAATCAAATCCGCAATCGCTTCGGCGGCTTTGCGCGAAGCGGTTTTAGCATCTGGAAAAATCAACGTATTGATTTTTTCAAAAAAATGGTTATTATTCATAATGTATGTTTAAATAATTAAAATTTTTAATAATGTGAAAGTGCGATACAATTGGAACGCGGATGATACGGATTGTGCGGGTTTTCGCGGATTTTTCTTTTTTATAAAAATAAAATACTTCATTAAGTGATTAAGCAGAAATAAGCTATGAAAATGTAAATAATTGATAATCAATGTATTAACGTCGGCGAGGTTGAAACCTCGCCGACGTTGGCACATTTTTTTTGATAGTTTATTACGACGCAACTACTTAATTCTAAAAAATAAAAATCCGCGCAAATTCGCCCAATCCGTGTCATCTGTGTTCCAATTGTACCCCAAAATATAGATTCATTACACCTTTTAATCAACATTACCTGTTTCAATCGCTTTGATAGCCATTGCCGAAAGGTCTTTTACGCCATGTATCAAATGCGCAAAACGCGGGTCTTGCGTCAACCCTTTTTTCCAACGGGCATAAATTTGTTGCACAATGACGGCATTTTTATATAAGCCAAAAACGTAATAAAAATGAATATCCGACAAATCGCGTCCCGTCAAAGCAGCATATTGAGCCACCACTTGTTGTCGATTGAAACAGCCTTTTAAATGGGTCAAATTCATTGTTTTTAAAAACGCGCCCGCTTCCGCCGTACACCAATACGCCAAAGCTGCCCCCAAATCCGCTAACGGGTCTCCAACCGTTGCCATTTCCCAATCCAAAACCCCCACAATTTGAGTTAAATCATGCGTCCAAACCACATTGTCGAATTTATAATCATTGTGCAAAAACGCTGCGACTTGTGGACGCGGTTCAAACGCTTGCAACCAAGTTTCAATCGTCGTCATTGCTTGAATATCATCGGTTTTTGCATGATGATATCGTTTAATCCAACCTTCGATTTGGCGTTTGACATAGCCATCCGGTTTCCCAATTTGGACTAAATCCGTTTTATAAACATCGATTTGATGCAAATTTGCCAAATTTTCAACTAATTTTTGGCATAAATCGTTCAATAAAACAGGAGTCAACATTGGATTGACAGGATTTTTGCCATCTTTCCCGCGCAAAATACAACCTTGCAACCGTTCCATGATATAAAACGGTGCGTTTAAAACACTTCCTGTGGATTCTAAAAAAATGGGTTTTGGAATCTTATCATAACCCACTTTTTGAAGCATGGTTAAAACGCGAAATTCGCGGGACATATCATGCCCACTTTTGATATTCGCACCAAAGGGCGGACGGCGCAATACGTATTCTGTTGATTTTGAATGATTTGAATCGACTTTTAACCAATACGTTAAATTGGAATAACCACCCGGAAATTGTTTAATTTCGGTAATTGTTCCAAAATCAGGCAATTGCGTTTTTAAATATAGGTTTAAAAGGTTCAAATCAATCGATTCGCCTTTGCGAATATCCGTAGGTATATCTTGTTGAATCATGATTTTTTGTTAAAAATTTTGTATTTTCATTTAAAAATGATACTTTTGCAAGTAAAAAGTTCGCATTTATTGTTCTAAACAAAAAATTATTTATTATGTACAATGATAATAATTGCTCTTTCAATCCTTTAGCTGTTCTTGAATCCATCAAAGAACCTCGTCGTTATACGCTTGCGGAATATTTAAAGAAGGAAGAACGAGCCAAAGAACCTAATGAATATTATAATGGCTTCATAACAAAACGTACTATGGCAAAAGGACCTCACAATATGGTTGTCGCTAATATGACAGGCGAATTAAAAATCGCATGCAGAGCAAGTGGCAAAAAATATTCAATTTTTGGAAGCCAGCAACTTATCTATTTGCCAGAATTAAATTTCAGTCTTTATCCAGATGTTTTGGTCGTTGCAGAAACGCCTCAATATTGGGATAAAAATGAAGTTCTTTTGGGCAATCCAGTACTCATTGTGGAAGTTTTATCCAGTAGTAGTACAAGCAAATATGACCGTACTGGCAAATTTGATGAATATAAGACCCTCACCTCTTTCAAAGAATATGTTTTAATTGACCCCAATAAATGCCGTATTGAAACGCGTTTTCGAGACGCACCTAACATTTGGCGGGATACTATTTATAAAAATTTATCAGACATCATAAAATTAGAATCTATTGATTGCGAAATCAATGCTGATTTTATTTATGAAAATATTACGTTCAAAAAGTAAACACATAGTTCACATAGAAGTACATAGAACACATAGAAGCTATATGTTCTATGTACTCCTATGTGAACTTCGAGATATACATGGCATTTCAACCCGCAAGGTTTACCCATAGAAACTATGTGTTCTATGTACTCCTATGTGAACTATGTGTTTACTTTTTGACTTTCAAACCATACGATTTTAAAATCGCTCGCGCCAACGACACTTTATGTACTTCATCCGTTCCATCCACAATCCGTGCAGCGCGTTCATGCCGATAGTAAAAGCTCAAAATCACATCATCCGTCATGCCCATTGCGCCATGTATTTGGATGGCATGATCGACAATACGCATTAACAAATCAGCACATATCACTTTGATTTGTGAAATTTGTTGTCGCATTGCCGCCGCCCCATGAATGTCAATTCCATGCGCACAATGCAGCACCATGAGTCGCGCCGAATCAATTGCAATTCGACTTTCTGCTATCCACAATTGAATAATTTGCTTATCGCCCAATTTTGTACCGTCACCCATATCCCGAGAGGCTGCCCGCCGACACATGATGTCGAAAATGCGTTCCGAACCACCAATCCAGCGCATGCAGTGATGAATCCGACCCGGACCCAAACGCTCTTGCGCCAACACAAAACCCGCGCCTTCCGCCCCAATTCGATTTTCGACTGGGACGCGTACATTTTCAAAACGCAACTCTGAATGACTCGCCCAACTATCACCACTATCGCCCATAATTGAAATATTCCGAACCCGTTTGAAGCCTTTCGCATCGGTTGGCACGATAATTTGACTTGCGCGTTGATGCGGCAGCGCATCTGGATTTGTAACCGCCATCACGACCGCAAAAGCCGCCCCGTCTGCTCCTGTTGTGAACCATTTATGTCCATTAATCACATATTCATCGCCTTCGCGGACGGCTGTTGTACCCAAATTCACAGGATTTGAACCAGCAAATTCAGGTTCCGTCATGGCAAAACACGAGCGAATCGCACCATCCATTAAAGGTTGTAAATATTTGACTTTCAATGGATTAGAAGCAAATTTATGGAGCAATTCCATATTGCCAATATCAGGTGCTTGACAGCCAAACGCATAATGTCCAAAAGGAGATTTGCCCAATGCTTCCGACACTTGCCCAAACTCGCACAAAGTCAAGTCGTGTTGCAAACCCCATAAACCTGCGGCTTTGACCAATTGTCGTTTTTGGTCTAAAATGCCTGCAACTTTGGAGAAATTACCCGTCAAATATTCCGATATTTCTAATGGGAACAATTCGGTTTCTACAAAGGATTCTATCTGAGGCAACAAAGTTTTTATTTTTTCAGTAACAAAAAGAGTCTTCATTAAAAAAATCGATTGGATAATGGACAAAATTTTGAGCAAATATAGTATTTTTGCACCGCCAATTCAAAATAAGTAGTTGCAATTAAATAATCGACCACAACCTTTGGAGGGTTTAAAACCCTCCAAAGGTTCAATTTTCTTTCTATTTTCTTGAAAATCAATGTTTTAGGAATGCTTTGATTTCAATTGCTTAGAGCCTGTTTGTTTATAAAATAGTATGGCATCCTTACACAAATCAGTTATCAAAATAGATTCATGATTAACGTTAGCAATCTTAGTGTACACTTCGGCGAAAGAGACCTTTTCGACAACATTACTTTTTCCATTGCGGAACGCGACCGCATTGGGTTAGTCGGGCGCAATGGCGCAGGTAAATCGACCTTGATGAAAATCATTTCGGGCAATCAATTACCCAATGGCGGTGGTTCGGTGGCGCGTCCGAATGATACTACGGTGGGTTATCTGCACCAAGATATGACGACACCCAAAGGTAAAAGCGTCATACAAGAGGCTCTGACTGCCTTTGATGAAGTCAAAAAATTGGAACAAAAAATTGAATTTTTGTCCCGAGAACTCGAAGAACGCACTGATTATGAATCAGATAGCTATTTTCAACTCATCCATGATTTGACGGATGCCAATGAACGGTATGAAATTATCGGTGGCAATTCTTCCCAAGCGGATGCAGAACGGGTACTAAAAGGATTGGGTTTTAAATCTTCTGATATGGAGCGTTTGACCGACGAATTTAGTGGTGGTTGGCAAATGCGGATTGAATTAGCGAAAATGTTGCTTCAAAAACCAAACTATTTGTTGCTCGATGAGCCGACGAATCACTTGGATATTGAATCGATTCTTTGGTTAGAGCGTTTTTTGGATGATTATCCGGGTGCATTGGTGTTGATTTCGCATGATAAACAGTTTTTGGATAACGTGACCAAACGCACGATTGAAATCGAATTAGGAAAAGTTTATGATTATAAAGCGTCGTATAGCAATTATGTAGCGATGCGGGCAGAACGACGCGGCTTGCAACAAAACGCTTACGACAATCAACAACGTTTGATTGCGCAACGCGAAAAAACCATTAGTCGATTCATTGCCAAAGCCAATAAAAGTAAAATGGCGCAATCCATGCAAAAACAATTGGCGAAAATGGATAGAATTGAGATTGATGAAGAGGATGTTAAAACGATGAATATTCGCTTTTCGCCCGCGCCGCGCAGTGGGCAAGTGGTGGTGGAAGCTAAAAATGTCAGCAAGCAATATCCCAAATTGCAAGTTTTAGAAAACGTTGATTTAAAATTAGATAGAGGCGAAAGGGTTGCTTTTGTGGGTCAAAATGGACAAGGTAAAACCACGTTAGCCAAAATTTTATTGGGCGTTGAAGGACATTCGGCAGGAGATATAACGGTTGGTCATAATGTACAAGTTGGCTATTATGCGCAAAATCAAGCGGAAGCGTTGTTTTCGGATATGACCGTTTTGCAAACGATGGAAGAAGCGGCACCGCCTGATATGCGCACGAAAGTTCGGAGTATTTTGGGTGCATTCATGTTTTCGGGCGATGATGCGGATAAAAAAGTGACGGTTTTGTCGGGTGGAGAACGGGCGCGTTTGGCGTTAGCCGTTTTGTTGTTGCGCCCTTTCAATTTGCTGTTATTGGATGAGCCGACGAATCACTTGGATATGATTTCCAAAGAAGTATTAAAAAATGCGTTGATACAATATGATGGAACGTTGATTGTGGTCTCGCATGACCGCGATTTTTTAACGGATTTGACGCATCGGACGATTGAATTTAGGGATAAAAAATTATATGAGTATTTGGGCGATGTCAATTATTTTTTAAATAAGCGACAAATGGATAATATGCGGGAAGTCGAGGCGAAAACGGTGGAAGTGAAAGCTAAAATTGCACCTGTAAGTGCGCCTATGTCAGTGGCAACCGCGCCCGTGATGTCAACAGTGAATGCGGCTGTGAAAACGGCTGTCCTTGAAATGAATGACGCAGACCGTAAAAGATTGGAGCGACAATTACAAACGGTGGAGAAAAAAATCGCCGATTTGGAAAAAAAGATTGCGAAAGCAGAGGCTGAAATGGCAAATCCATCTTTTTATACGCGTAAAGATGCCGATAAATTAATTGCAGAACATCGTGCTTTGAAAAAAGCGTTGGAAGGGGAAACGGAAAGTTGGGAAAATACAATGATGGCTTTGGATAAATAAGACACTTTTTGATTGGCGAATTCTTTAACCCAAGTTGCGCGGTAGGCGGCTTCGCCGCCCCAAAAGAGAGAGATAAGGGCGTGTGTGTTTTGTTTTTAAAATTTTGCGAAGCAAAATTTTAAAAACAAAACACACACGCCCTTGAAAAAACTTTTTGCCGCCGTAGGCGGCATTACCGCGCAACTTGGGTTTATTTAATAAACTCCTGTATAATTATGAGGCGAAATGCGTTTCAACTCCCCTTTGACCGATTCATCTATTTCTAAATTATCAATAAATCGATGCAATGTTGTTTTCGTAATTTGTTCTTGCCCGCGTGTTAACATTTTCAAGGCTTGATAAGGATTTTCATATTTTTCACGGCGCAAAATACTCTGAATCGCCTCCGCTACGACTGCCCAATTTGCCTCCAAATCATCGTACAGTTTCGACTCGTTTAACAACAATTTGTTTAAACCTTTCGTAATCGACTGCAATGCAATCACCGTATGCGCAAATGGAACACCTACATTACGCAAAACCGTAGAGTCCGTTAAGTCGCGTTGCAAGCGAGAAATGGGCAATTTTTCGGATAAATGTCCAAAAATCGCATTTGCTAACCCTAAATTCCCTTCTGCATTTTCAAAATCAATCGGATTCACTTTATGCGGCATAGCCGAAGAACCCACTTCCCCTTTCACTACTTTTTGTTTAAAATATTCAACCGAAATATACGACCAAATATCCCGACACAAATCTATCAAAATCGTATTGATACGGCGCATATTATCGAAAAGAGCCGCCAAATTATCATAATGTTCAATTTGAGTCGTATATTTTTGGCGTTCCAAACCTAAATAGTCCGATACAAAATGATCCGCAAATGCCTTCCAATCCACCTTCGGATACGTCACATAATGTGCATTCATATTGCCTGTTGCACCTCCAAATTTAGCTTGAAAAAATACTTTTTTCAATGCAAATAATTGATTATCAAGGCGTTCTACAAAAACCATAAACTCCTTTCCAAGCAACGTCGGCGATGCAGGTTGCCCATGCGTCCGCGCTAACATCGGAATCGCTTGCCATTGTTCCGCAAAACCTTTCAATTGATTGCGTACGCTTTGCACCAAAGGCAAATAACACTTATCGACCGCGTGCATCGTACTTAATGGAATCGCCGTATTATTAACATCCTGCGAAGTCAACCCAAAATGGATAAATTCTTTAAAATCTTCTAACCCAATTTTATCAAACGCATCACGCAAAAAATACTCAACGGCTTTGACATCGTGGTTGGTAATTTTTTCTATGTCTTTGATAATCAAGGCATCATCTATATTGAAATTTTCAGCTATTTCATTCAGCTCGGCTATTTTGCGTTTATCGAAATCCACCAATTGAGGCAGTGGCAACTTACACAACGCAATAAAATATTGAATCTCAACGAAAACGCGGTAACGAATCAACGCATATTCGGAAAAAAAAGCATTCAAAGGTTCTGTTTGACGGTGATAACGCCCGTCAATCGGCGAAACGGCATTTAAAGGCAGCATGTTCAAAATTTTAAATTTTTATTAAAAAACGCAAAAGTAAAAAGGCAAATTGAAACATTGTTCCAATTTGCCTTTTTAACTCGAAATACTTTTTCGATTTTTCCTTTAGTTTTGAAAATCAATACTTTATGAATAGTGGGATGTTTTTATTTAGAAGCTGTTTCTATTTTAGCCGCCCGTTTGCGCTCTTGCATGCGCTCAAAGGATTCTGGATGATTTTCCAAACGGCTCATACTCGACACTAAATTATCTACTTTTTCGCGGATGTCACCCATCGTTGTTTTTCGCCACTCGTAACTGACCGTGAACATTTGGGTATCTTCATCCCATTTTACGTCTTTCACGCCTTTGGCATATACCGCATCTTCGACAGCCTGACGGCTAAGACCTGAGTTAAAATCTTTAACTTTAATGTATTCTGTAATAATGAGTTGTGCTTGCATTTGGTTCGCACAGAAAAAGAAAGCAATTAAACTGGCTACAATTTTTAAATGTTTCATAGAATGAATCGGTTATATCTGATTTTTAGTCAAAAATTTAAATTTAGTTGAATCTGTTTTGATAAAAAATGGTAAGCAATACTAAATTTTTAAAACTGAATTTTTTAAAAAGTACTGTATCGTTTCCCAGCTTTTCGGTTTTGTTATTTTGAAAAACTAAAATGAGTAAAAATTAGGTGTTTGAGCAACGGAGGCGCGGTATTAGAATGGAGCCACACCTCCGAAGCCGTTTTTCAAGTTGTTTAAGAATTTAAATAAATTATGAATCAATGATTTAAATATTTAAAATATAATTTATCAATGCTTCATAAAGGATGTAAATTCACTATTTTTTGTTTCCGTCCCCTGTTACTGGTGCTGCTGCTTTGTTGCCTCTGTTATCAGCAGTTGCCGTTTCAGATACGACTGCATCTACTTTTTTGCGAATTTCCGCCATATCAATTTTTTTCGGGTCGTACGTTACGGTCAAAGTACGCGTATCTGCGTCCCACTCCGCCGTTTTCATCCCTTTGTCTGATAATGATTTTTCTAAATGTTTTTTGCAAGCAGGTGTGTTGCAATCTGCATTGACTTTGAATGATTCTGTGATAATCATTTGAGCATTCGCGCTGGTAGCAGCGAACAAAATCATTAATAATGCGTAAAAAATGTGCATTTTTTTCATTGTGAATGGAAATTTAATTGGTTAAAAAAAGTCCGAACAAAAATTATCTGTTTAGAGGCGCACACCCAAATGAAAAAATCTTGTTTCAAGTCGATTTCAAATAGGCATACGTCATAGTGTGCAAGTGCAACGGTCGATAGCGGTTTAATTTAAGGCGTACTCAGTTTGGCTAAAATAAACAAGTCGTCTGTTGCAATCCGTAGTACAAGAATGCAGGGGATTTGAAGTCAATAAAAATTGATTTTTATTAAAATCGTGACAGTATAATTTAATTTTTAATAAAAAATAAAGTCCTTAAAATCTTTTTTTTTATCTTTTTTTTTGAAATAGCGCGTACTATGAATACTTTTTTGATTGATATAGGAAATCATATAATTAAAAAAAATAATATTTTATTTTTAAAAAGGCATTTAAAAATCGTAACAATGTAAGCATCAATTTGTCTATTTTTATTCGATTTGTGTTGTTATTTTTGTTTAAAATGAAGTTAAATTTTGATAAAACAAAAATAACTGCTTATTTAGTAAGGTTTAAAAAAACACCTACCTCTATTTTCCCCACGACTCTGTTCCAAAAAGAACCAATTAAAAACCCTCGCTACATTGCGCCGAACGCAAGGCACGAGGGAACCATCGGTTTTTGGAACTTTAAATTTTTATCGTGGGAACTTATAAGATGGGTATCTATTTGTGACATTTACATTTGCAGTTTTAAGACGAATCTTTCTACAAATCGTCACAAATTGTTAACAATTCATTGACAAAGGCAGCTCGTTTCCAATTAAAAAATCATATTTTTCAAAACCATTTCCGATAAATCATAGACCATTACATCATCTTGACGGTCTTTTGCCTTCATGCCATCTTGCAACATCGTGATACAAAACGGGCAGTTTGCCACTACTGCGGTCGCCCCTGATGCTAAAATTTCTTCGGCACGTTCCAAATTAATGCGTTTGTTACCCGGTTCATCCTCCTTGAACATTTGCGCACCGCCCGCACCACAACAGAGACCATTCGTTCGACTGCGTTTCAACTCGACCAAATCCATGTCCAAAGCGGCTAAGACACTGCGCGGTGCTTCGTAAACGCCATTCGCACGTCCCATGTAACACGAATCGTGATAAGTAATGCGTTTACCTTTGAAATCACCGCCTTCTTTCAGTTTCAAGCGTCCTTCCTCAATTAATTGTTGTAAAAACTGGGTGTGATGCACCACTTCATAATGTCCGCCCAAAGCAGGATATTCATTTTTCAACGTATTGAAACAATGAGGACAAGCGGTTACAATTTTTTTGACTTCATACATATTCAAGGTTTGAATATTTTGTAAAGCCTTCATTTGGAATAGAAATTCATTGCCTGCGCGTCGAGCAGGGTCGCCCGTACACGATTCTTCATTGCCAAGAATGGCAAAATCAATCTTACATTCATTCATAATTTTGCAAAAAGCAACCGTGACTTTTTGGGCGCGGGCATCAAAACTGCCTGCACAACCCACCCAAAATAAAATTTCTGGCGTTTTGCCTGCTGCTGCTAAAACGGCTATGGTTGGAACCTGTAAAGATTTAGACATGCGTTATATTTCAATTATTTTTATAAAAAAGATTAGTCGGGACAAATTTAAGATTTTATTGGAAAAAACAAAAAAAATACACATATCAAGAATGCCAAATGTGCGATACAATTGGAAAAAACAAAAAAAATACACATATCAAGAATGCCAAATGTGCGATACAATTGGAACGCGGATGACACGGATTGGTCGAATTTTCACGGATTTTTTTAATTTTATACAAAATTTTATTTTAACTTGAATGCTTTTCAAAATAAACTTTCAATTCGATCGAAAAAAAATCCGTGAAAATCCGCCAATCCGCGTCATCCGCTTTCCAATTGTATCCTAACTTTCCCAATATAAAAATTGCTATCGTGTTGTAAATCAATGTTCTACAATAATATGTTGTTCAATACTCATTTTTTCATCTGCCACCATGACGATATATTTGCCATTTGGTAAATGCGTCACTTCGATATCAACCGTTCCAAATTGCATACCTTCCACTTTATAATCTTTGATTTTTTGCCCACCGTCCGTCTTTAAAGTAATCGTTAAATTCATCTTTTTTTCAAAATTATAATTCACAATCGTCACATCTGCGGTACGACGGGGGAAAATTTCTAAGGCTTCTTTCAAATATGCAGTCGCATCATTGGCAACAACACCCGATGAAGTGTTTGGTGTAACCGCCGTTTCTGGCACCACAGGCGCGGCAACCGCTTGATTTAACACCGCAAGCGTCGAAGGCGCAGGGGGTGCAACCGATGTTTTAGAGGATTCACTCATTGATTTGGTTATCGGAGCGTCACTTGAAACCGTTTTCGGAGGCTCATCCAAAGGTTTGAAAGACACCGCAAGCGCATTTTCAACAGGTGGTGTTGATGGAATAGCCGCATTTTCTACTGATTTAGGCGCGACAGCAACCGTTTCGCTCGGCGCAACCTTTACGGGATTGGTATGCGGCGCATTGTCAGCTGCAGCTGCGGGAGTGGGCGCACTCGAAATCGTGGTAGCAACAGGCTGACCAGCCGCAGCCGTGATAATAGGCGCGGGAACGGGGTCAGCTATAACGGTTTTCGGAGTAGGTGGTGGCTCAACAGGTTTCGTAACGGCTGCTACAACAGGTTGCGGAGCAGGTTGAGGGGTGGTTTCAGCAGGTTTTTGTTCTAAAAATTGCTTTGTTTGCGCATCAATTGCCAGATTTTCAACTTTTGCAGCCGTTTTTGCAGTCGTACCATTCGGCAGCGAAAGCGAAACTAAAGTGGGTTTGGGCAACATTTGTCGGTAATAACCGCCCGTAGTCGGCGAAACCGTGAAACAAGGAATGCTTATCAAGCGTCCATCTGGAATGATTTCATCCCCATTCGAGCGAACAATGACGACCGCAGTAGCACCCGCTTTCTCCGCTTTTTGGGCAGAACGAATAATGCCACATTGCCCCGCTTCAATCACAACGATTTTGCCTTGCAAATTGGCAGGAATGTAATCACAATTTTGTACATTTCCTGAAACATGTACCATCAAGCCAATGACCCCTCTATCGGGCATCTTGCCTCCAAATGGCTCACTGACCACTAATTGAACGTCACCAGTTTTGTAAAAACCAATTTTAACTTGTTCTTGCGCGTTTGTTTTAACTGAAAAAGCGAAAAACAAACAAAAAATAATGAATCGAATTGGATTATGTGGCGAAATTTGTCTCATAGCTCCTTCTTTTACTTTGAGTTAAAGGTTCAAGTAATAAAACGGGGTTGTTTGTTTTTTGTAGCATTTTTTTCAATGCACTGTACAAAAGTAAGTCTTTTTTATTTAAAATCTTTTTTTTTTATTTTTTTTTCAAAAAAAATTACTTCTAACTGTTTTTATACAAAAGTATGTCCTAACTTGCTAATTTTGCGAAAAACAAAACAACGAGTGCAAAATTACCCAAAATAGGTTAAAACAGCATCCGTTACAAGGTCTCTTTGCAACAATCCTAAATAAATAACATTATTTATAATTAAAATATTTAAATCATTGATTATCTATGAAAATCATCATCATCGGGGGCGGTGCAGCAGGGTTTTTCGCGGCGATTCGGGTAGCAGAACTCCGTCCCGAAATGGATGTAACTATCTTGGAACGGGGCAAAGAAGTGTTGCAAAAAGTGAAAATTAGTGGGGGCGGGCGATGCAATGTGACCCATGCAGAATTTGTAAATAGATTGTTGACCAAAAATTACCCAAGAGGTGACAAGGCATTAATGAGTCCTTTTTCCAGATTTTCGACGGGTGACACGATGGATTGGTTTGAAAAAAGAGGCGTTTCGCTGAAAATCGAGGAAGATGGGCGTGTTTTTCCAGAGTCGGATAATTCGCAAACGATTATAGATTGTCTTTACGGAACGGCAATGCAATTAGGGGTGAAAGTATTGCGCAATCATCGCGTGGATAAAATCACGATAGAAACAGACGGACGCTTTATATTAAAAACGAATGTGAAAGATTTTGAAGCCGATAAAGTGATGCTTGCCACAGGCAGTTCGACGAGTATTTGGCAAGGTTTAAAATTATTAGGGCATTCCGTTATAGAACCAGTACCTTCTCTTTTTACATTCAATATCAATGATTTACGCTTTAAAGATTTAGCAGGATTGTCTTTGCCATTCGTTGAAATTCAAATCATGGATACTAAATTGAAAAGTTCGGGTAGTTTTTTGATTACCCATTGGGGCATTTCGGGTCCTGCGGTATTGCGGTTGTCAGCTTGGGGAGCGCGGATTTTGCATGCGAAAAATTATCAATTCAATGCGAAAATCAACCTTACAGGCGGATATAGATTGGAAGAAGTCCATGATTTTTTAAATGAAATGAAGTTAGATTTTGCTAAAAAACAAATTGCCAATACGCCTTTATACGATTTACCAAGTCGGCTTTGGCAAAGGTTGCTTGTTTTTGCATCGATTCCAGAGCAGATTCGTTGGGCAGATGTGTCTAAAAAGCAACTTCAAACCCTTGCATCGACTTTAACAGAAGGCATTTACGCCGTGAATGGGAAAAGTACTTTCAAAGAAGAATTTGTAACCGCAGGCGGTATTGAGTTGGATGAGGTTGATTTTAAACGATTTGAGAGTAAGAAAATAAAAAATATGTTTTTTGCAGGCGAAGTTTTGGACATTGATGCGATTACAGGCGGGTTTAATTTTCAAGCAGCTTGGTCGGGTGGATGGATTGCAGGAACGGCAATGTCCGAAGAATGAAGTCGTGAAAATTTTTCAAGATGCTAAATTTAAAACAAAAAGAGACAAGTTGGGTCTGATGCTACGGGAACACGGATGACGCGAATTGGGCTGATTTTCACGGATTTTTTAACATAAAAATCCGTGAAAAATCAACCCAATTCGCGTCATTTGCGTTTCAATTACATTATAAAAAAAATTAATTCGTTTTGCGAGCTATTTTTTGCAAACCCAATGGGTCGGGCGATTTCAACGTTTGAATCGCTCGCGTCACACAATCATCATCCGCATTCATCACCGTAAAATAGCCTTCTTCTCCGAAATATTGTTTTGCGATTCGAGCTTTTAGCAAAAGTTTAATAGGGTCTTTGAGCATATTGATTTGGTCTCGCTCTTTTGGCACTTGTTTTCGTTCTCCAAAAGCCAGAAAATCATTAAACACAATATCGGTTACTTTGAAATGACGCGCCAAATCAGGCAATTTCATCGTTTGCAACTCTTTTCGATGCGTAATCACGTACCGATAACTAAATTCTGGCACCAATTGACGCAATTTATGATAATATTCGCTCTGTTGAACGGCATCCAAAGGCACAAAAATATCAGGCACAATCCCGCCTCCACCGCGCACAATCCGCCCACCTGCGGTAAAATATTTCGTCGTATCAGCATATTTAATGCTATCTGCAAACGATAATTCGCCATTTTGCACCCGCGTTACCTCCTCCGCTTCGTATTCTTTCCGCGTTTTTCCTTTGTAAGGTTTCTGAATCGACCGTTTTGAGGGCGTAAAATAACGCGCAATCGTCAATCGCAAGGAAGAACCGTCTTTCAACGGATATTGCTCCTGCACCAACCCTTTCCCGAAAGACCGCCGACCAATAATCACGCCCCTATCCCAATCTTGTACCGCACCCGCCATGATTTCACTCGCAGACGCAGAACCTTCATCAATCAAAATAGCCACTTTTTGCAAATCAAAATAATTGCGCCCACTCGTTTTATACTCCGTTTTATGAATCGTCCGACCTTGCGTATAAACCAACAATTTGTCTTTTTCATCAAAAAGTTGCGACAAAATATCCACTGCTTGCTCCATGTAACCGCCCGGATTTTGACGTAAATCGAAAATAATATCTTGAATCCGCTTCCCGCCTTCAGGCAATTTATTCATCGCATTCATAAACTCTTTATACGTCGTAGCACTAAAACGATTGATGCGCAGATAAACCGTTTTTTCATCCAACGGATACAAAACATCAATGCTTTTAGACGAAACTTTATCTCTTGTTATGACCACTTGACGCACTTTTGTTTCTTCTTCGCGCACAAAACCAACCCGTAATTTCGTTCCTTTTTTGCCTCGAAACCGATTGCCAATACTTTTATAATCAATTTTTGCGCCCACCAACGAAAAATCATCAATAGAAACAATCCTATCACCCGGCATCAAACCCGATAATTCGGCAGGACTGCCCGCAAGCGGCGTTTCCACAATCAGCGTATCGTCCGCAATCAAGTACTGCAAACCCACTCCATCCATTTCGCCATCCAAATCCTCATGCACCGCATCCATATCGCCAGCTGGGATATAATGCGAATGCGGGTCAAGTTCTTCCAATAAATTGTTGATAGCCCCTTCCACCAACTTTTTATCGCTCACCTTGTCAATATATTTGGCATTGATGTAGCGCAAAAGTTCCTCAATCCGCCCTTGTCCGAGATTTGACGGGTCGGTTTTAGGCATCGGCGCAACAGACCCTTGCGATTTCGGTTTTGTGAACAGAGGCTCACTGCGAAGTTTCATACCGACTAAAATACCGCCAATCATCGTTGCGGAAAGCGTCAAAGGCAACCAAACATTCCGTTTGCCAAAGGACAACTTTTCAGCCGTTTCTTGAAACAAACCTGCATTCGACGCAGGTAAATCAGCAGGTGTTTGAGTATTATCGAGCATATTGCAACAGTGTTGATTTTTTTAGATTCAAAAATAAAAATGATTTACGAAATGTCATTTTGATAAAACAATTTGATAATCAATCTTTTAGCAAAACAGTTTAGTTCAACGCGGCAAAAGTAAGCATTTTATTAGCAGCACCAATTTAAAACTGCCTCAAAATATGATTTTACCCTAAAATGATAACAAATATAGTGTTTTCTATCACTCTATATGATAAAACAGCCATCAAATTGAATGAGTTTATTGATAAAAAAGAATTTAGTTGTTAAGAACTCGAACAGGGTCGCCTACAAAAAGGTGTTGCAAAAAGAAATCGTTTTTAAAATCTAATAGGTTGATAGTTTAGTCATAATTGTTGATGCTTTGAGTACGTTTGGATGTGTTTGTAAAGAGTTGTTTAACAATCATTAAACACTCATCACAAATGGTTCAAAAACCTTTCAAAGCCCCTACGCTACCACTTTTAAGCTATTATTTGATAAGGTTAGATAAAAAATTGATAAAAATCATATACCTAAATGCAATATATTCAAAACAATTGCTTATATTTGCATAGTTATTTGCAAAAGTCATATATTTTTAGCAAAATCAATAAAACAAACTCGATGAATCAATACTCCTCACTATGTAGGTTGCGCTCCTGCGTTACCTGCGTCGGACTTTTAATCTCCATTGGGGCTACCGCACAAGACGTACATTTCAGCAATGCAGCGCGGGTGCCGTTATACCTCAACCCTGCACAAACAGGTTTTTTCAAAGAACAAGCGGTCGCAAACATCAGTAGTCGCTTACAATCATTCGCCACGACAACCGATTTTTCAACCACTGCCCTTTCTTATCAACATCGTTTTGACAAAACATTGTCAAAATCTTATTGGGCGATTGGTGGACAATTGCAATATGAAAAAGCGGCTTATTTGGATTTAAGTCATTTAAATTTGGATGCGTCGATTGCGTATGCATTTCCCCTTGAAAAAAATAAAACGGTGCGCATCGGCGGTTTATTCGGAATCCATCAACGGACGAATGCGAATCAAAAATTGCTTTGGGGCGACCAATTTAAAGGAACAACCGTTGACCCAAACCTGCCAACACAGGATATGTTGGCACAAAATCAAAATTTTACCTTTTTGGACGCGTCCGCAGGGATTCAATACCACGAAAAAGTGCATAGTCGGCAAGATTGGCATATTGGTTTGGGCATTTTTCATTTGAATCGTGCCAAACAAAATTTTGGGAATGATTCCAAAATTAATTATCCGATACGCTTCTCGCTGCATGGCGGCGCGAAATATCGAATCAATCGGGAAACGGATTTGAAAATCAATACTTGGTTGCAAATTCAAGATTTAACCCTTTTTCACAATGAAATTGGGCAACAAGTGACGTTTAATTATATTTTGAATGATGTGCAATCGGTGGAAGCGGGTGTTTTATTGCGTCAAAATTTAAAGGCAGGTTGGATGACGATTGCGCCTCAATTGGGTTTCAATTACGATAATTGGCGGATTTCGGCAGGTTATGATGTGAATTTAAATTCGGCTTGTTTAAATTGTGCGAATGGCGGTTTTGAATTACATATTACCAAATCCATCCCTTTGAAATTGCCTGAACAACCCAAAGAAGGTAAGAAAAAAGTGCCTGCGGAATCCAAACCAGAGGAAGTTATCGTGTCAGCACCTGCCCCAGTAGAGGATTTGCCGACCGAAAAATATGAATCAACGCCCCTCATTCACCAACCGAATGCGCCCAATCCTACGCCCGTAACCCCTGTGCCGACTCCAGAACCGTCTGTTGTCGTTACGCCTGCGCCAACGCCGTCACCCCTGCCCGCCGTGATTGAGCCTGCGGTCATTACGCCGATTCCGCCTGTTTTGGTGGTTTCGCCTGTGGCATTGCCTGCGTTTCCGATTGCGTTGTATTTTGATAATGATATTCCAAAAGTGGGTGTTGAAACGAGTTACGCATCATCTTATTTGAAATATGTTGATTTGCGCGACAGCCTTCAACAATTATATGCGAAAACCAATCAATTGCCCACTTACGATAGAACGATTTTAGACTTTTTTGAACTCGAAGTCATTCCTAATTTTCAAAAAATACACCTATTATATAACGCTTTGCATCAATCCATGCTTTTGGGCGAAACGTTGGAAGTGACGGTTTCCGCAGGCACGTCTGATATAGCCACTTTTGAGTACAATCGGAAATTGGCGCAACGCCGCTTTGATGCATTTTATAATGATTTGAAACAATATCAAAATGGGGTTTTGATGCCGTATTTGAATAATAAACAATTGATTGTGAATCAATTGCCTTTCAAAACGAACCTATTTCCAACAGCACCAGAAACGAAGAAATTAAATGCCCTTATCGGCATTGACGCGCTTCAGCGCAGAAAAGTAGAAGTATTGAGTATTAAAAAATTATAATTTTAAAAAACAAAAGACAGTGAACATGTTACTTAAATACCCGAAAATATTAATCTTTTTTTTTATTATAATTCATTTACAATCAAATCTTTACGCGCAATTGCGGGTGAATGTTGCCGTACAAGAACCGTCTTGTTACAGTTTCACGAATGGTTCGGCAACCGCGCAAGCGACTGGCGGCACAGGCAATTATACGTATCGTTGGAGCAATGGGCAAGCCGCAGGTGCGACCGTTTATGGCATTGGCGTAGGCACGTATTACGTCACGGTCAGTTCTGGGGCGGAATCGGTTACTTATAGTTTCATTATGACGGAACCGCCGCAATTAATTACCCAAATTTTGCCTGTTGGCGGCATTTGTGGAACGCCACAAGATACCTTTCGCGTCTCGGTAAGCGGTGGAACGCCGCCTTACAATTATGAATGGCGACAATTATCGACCAATGTGATTCTTGGAAATCAACGCGATTTGGTGCATCCGAGTCAAAATACCTATATTTTGACGGTCAAGGATGCCAAACTTTGCGCCCGTGTCATGCCTTTGAACATCACGGAACCCATGGTTTTGAATACCAATGCTACGCCTTCCAATTGCATTCCGCCGTTCAATGGCGGAGTCGTTGCCAATGTGATTGGTGGGAAACCGCCTTTCAATTATCGTTGGGATAAACCACAAAATATTGGTAATCAATCAAATATAAATAATTTGCCACCCAATACGTATCGTTTAACGGTGACAGATGGGAATGGTTGTACGAAAATGAAAGCCGTCGAAGTGCCGCCTATCAATAATTATCAATTATCCACTTGGGTCGAAGGCGGTTTAACGGTTTGTAAATCAGGCGAATCGCGCATTTTGCGGGCAACGACCAACGCACCCAATTTGCGTTGGTCAGATATGAATGGAAATAAAATTGATTCGACCATTGTTTCCAAAAATCAAGATGTTGTGTATATTGCAACGATTGGTGATTCGCTCTGTTCGCGGCGCGATACCGTCAAATTAGTGAATCAATCTGTTCAAATTCAATTAGATACAATTGTAAATTTGTGTTGGTATGACAAACGAGCGTTGAATACTAAAAATTTAAGGTTGCAAGATAATTTGAATATGAGTTGGACACCTGCGAGCTTCATCAATGGTTCCAATACAATTTTAAACCCCATCGTCAAAGGCGAAACCAATGGTTTTTTAAAAGGACGTTTTCAAAATCAATACGGTTGCGTCTTGGATACGAGTGTCCGAATCAATGGATTGGGGCGATTCAAAGCGACTTTATCCGCCTTTAAAAACAACAAATTGGTTGATTCTTCCACATCCTTCTTGCCGAATGACCGCATTCGATACGAAGCAACCCCGAATAACACGAGTTACACGTATCAATGGACAGCCAATCCAACAGGTTTTGCCCTTTTTGGCGGCATTCGAGATGCCAAAGCAGAGGTGATTTTAAAACAAACTACGGATGTAAATGTCATGATTCGAGATAATTTTGGCTGCATCGATACGCTTTCCGCTTGGAATGGGATGACTGGAAAAGTAGGTAAACGATTGGAAATCATACCATTCGCTTGTAATGAACGCTCTGTTTTCTTACCTGAAGCCTTTTCGCCGAATGATGATGGTGATAACGATATTTTATTTGTTCAAAGCGTGATTTTGGAAAAAACAGATTTTGAATTATCCGTATATAGTCGTTGGGGACAATTGATGTTTTCCACGCCTGACCCGAATCATGGTTGGGACGGCAAAGTGAATGGCGTGTATGCACAACCTGATGCGTATATGGTTTGCATCAAAGGCAAATGTGCAGATGGCATGGATTTTAATCGAAAACAATTGGTGTTATTAAAACGATAATCAATGATTATCACAAATTTCGTAAATTTTTCAAATTTACGAAATTTTACGCCACAAATTTCGTAAATTTGAAAAATTTACGAAATTTTTACGCCACAAATTTCGTAAATTTGAAAAATTTACGAAATTTGTGGCGCAAATCTATTTGTGGGTAAGGGACAGGTTTTTAAAACCTTCCATTCGCTATACGCTTTTACGATTGCAATTTGCTATTTTTCTGACTGTATGTAAAATAAACCACTAAACCAATGATCATCCAAATGAATGCTGAAGCCAGTGTTGTTAGGTCAATCGCCACAATCATTCCTAAACATACGATGGCTCCCAAAATCGGCACTAATGGCACTAAGGGAGTCCGAAAACCGACTGCATTAGCAGCTTCTCCTGCGGTTTCGCCTTTGCGCATGATTAAAACGCCCAAACTCACCAACACGAATGCCAATAATGTCCCAAATGAGGTCAAATCTCCTGCCACACTACCCGGCACTAACGCCGCAAACAAACCAACAAATACAAATAAAATCCAATTCGATTTGAAAGGGGTGCGGAAGCGCGGATGCAACTCCGAAAACGCTTTTGGCAACAAGCCATCTTGAGACATAGAGTAAAAAACACGGCTTTGACCCATCAACATCACGAGAATCACAGAGGAAAAACCTGCCAAAATCGCCACCGTCACTGCTGTTGCCAACCAGCCATAACCTGGCATATGTGCCGTAATCGCATAGGCAACCGATGCTTCCCGTCCTTTGGTAGGGTCTGCAAATTCAGACCAATTTGCAACGCCCGTCAAAACGTGCGCAAACAAAATGTATAAAACCGTACAAACCGCTAACGAACCCAAAATCCCAATCGGCATATCGCGGGCAGGATTTTTCGCCTCTTGCGCCGCCGTCGAAACAGCATCAAAACCAATGAAGGCAAAAAAGACTATTGCCGCACCGCCAACGACTCCACCGTAACCATGTTTAAAAAACGGCGCGTAATCAATTAAGACTTTACCCGTTTTAGGGTCTAAAACAGGGGGCGTATTTTCAGGAATAAAGTACGGTAAATGATTCGCAGGGTCAATAAATTGAAAGCCTACTACAATGAAAATCAATACAATAGCAACTTTAATCGCTACAATCACGGCATTGACCGTAGCCGATTCTTCGGTTCCACGAATCAATAATAACGTTAATGCTAAAAGTATTATCAAAGCAGGTGCGTTGATAATACCGCCTTCCATCGGCGAATGACACCATTCAAATGGTATCGCGTTACCCAACAATTTGTTTAAATATTCGCTCCATGCAATCGATACGGTTGCCGCGCCGAGTGCGTATTCCATAATCAATGCCCAGCCGATAATCCATGCGACGATTTCACCCATTGTTGCGTAAGCGTAGGTGTACGCGCTGCCTGCGATAGGGATTTTGGATGCAAACTCCGCATAACAAAGTCCTGCAAAGGCACAACCGATGGCACCTACAATGAAAGAAAGGGTGACAGACGGACCCGCAGCTTGTGCGGCGGCGGAAGCAGTACGGACAAAAAGCCCTGCGCCAATGATTGCGCCGATGCCTAATGCCACTAAATTCCAAGCACCGAGCGTTCTTTTAAGTCCTTTTTCGGAATCAGAAGCCTGTTCCATTAGACTTGCTAATGATTTTTTGACCCACAAATTTGCCATACTTTTTTGGTTGTTTAAATTTGCAAAATTATTTTTGATTGTTAAAAGTCGGCTTTTCCGACGAAAATTGTTTTTCTGGGGTCAAAACAAATCAAAAAATGGCAAATAACCAAGAAATATCGAATATTTATTTAGAAAGCAAAAATGTTCTTTGGGGACATCCAGTGCGGATGTCCCCAAAGAACATTTTTGCTTTCTAAATAGGTGCTAAAAATCGCTCAAATTGACCACAAAGCCACTAATATTTTTCTTTTTCAAATCTTTCAAATAAGATTCCGCCGTCGAATGCGTATCAAAAGAGCCTAATAAAATTTTATACGAGTCATTTGAACCTTCATGTATTAAAACATTTCGATACGAATCGGATTGTAAATCAGAGACTTTGTGCAACATATTCTCTTTGCCTTTCACAGAAGCCACTTGTATCGCGTATCCTTTTTTGTTAGGGCGTTGCAATTGGATTTTGTACAATCCATCGGAGGTTCCACTATTCGATTTCATTGTTTTTTTAGATAAATCGGGCGCGGAACGCTGATTGTATTCACGCGGCACATCGCCCTTAGCAGATAACCCTTCTGATAAGTCGGCAACAGACGGTGGCGCACCCTGTGTACTCGGATTCCCACCCGTTTTTTTGGAATAACTATAAGAACTCGGCATATTTGCCGCATCTCCAATAATTTCCATTTTAACTTTTACGGTTTGCTCATAGGTCAAACCAATCAATTCGCCCGCCGCCAATGAAATATCCGCAATGCGATTGTTAACATAAGGGCCTCTATCATTGACCCGAACCACAACCGATTGATTATTATCCATGCGCGTAATCCGCAACATCGTCCCAAAAGGGAGGGTTTTATGGGCAGCCGTTTTGCCCGAATGCACAAAAGACTCGCCATTTGCCGTTTTGCTGCCATTGAATTTGGCAGAATAGACGGAAATGTAACCGTATTCTTCAGCAATTAAAGGATTGCTGCACATCAACAGGCAAGCAATGATTGCCATAAGCGACTTTGAAAAGATTCTCATAAAGGTATGTTTTAAGATGACTGAAATGTTTGTTTCCAATTCGGAGGCGAAAATATTGCCAGTTCTTGAATTTCAAAGCGTTTTGGGGTAAAAGTTTTGTCAAATATTTGTCATTTTCTTCATTTTTATTTTACTAATACAAATTATCTCAAAGGCGTTTTACCTACAAATAGGTATTTTTCGACCTGTTTTTTCCAAAAAAACGCGTATATTTGCCGTCAAAATGAGTCGGATAAAAACGCGTTATGTAGAAATAACTGATTTAGCGTATTTTACGATTATCATTTTTCAATATTTAATTTAAATTTTCAATTAACAACGCGCACCATTTTTTACGGTTTTCTCCATAAGTCTTTGAAACTTCATTCGTTGGAAATCGAGCCTGTTGCATAGAAAATACAGTAAAAATAGGTGTTCAAATTTTTAAGTCATGAGTAAAAAAGGGCGCGTTTTAGTGGCAATGAGTGGCGGGATTGACAGCACCGTTGCCGCAATGATGCTTCACGAAGAAGGTTACGAAGTCGTTGGCATCACGATGAAGACTTGGGATTATGCCAATTCGGGCGGTTCTAAAAAGGAAACAGGTTGTTGCAGCCTCGATTCGATTAATGATGCCCGACAAGTCGCGGTCAAAATGGGTTTTCATCATTTTATTGTGGACATTCGCAATGAATTTGGCGATTATGTCATTGACAATTTTGTGGAGGAATATTTGGCGGGCAGAACGCCGAATCCTTGCGTTTTGTGCAACACACATATTAAATGGAGTGCTTTGTTAAAACGGGCTGATGCGATGGATTGTGAATTTATTGCAACAGGGCATTATGCCATGATTAAGGAGTTGAATGGCAGAAAATATATAACTAAATCGGCAGATGTTAAGAAAGACCAATCCTATGTTTTGTGGGGTTTGAGTCAGGAATGCTTGAATCGGAGCCGTTTTCCATTGGGACATTTGACCAAACCGCAGGTTCGGCAATACGCATTGGACGCTGGTTATGAAGAATTGTCGAAAAAAACGGAAAGTTATGAGATTTGTTTTGTGCCTGATAATGATTATCGCGGTTTTTTGAAACGGCGCGTGCCTGATTTGGAAACGACGGTTGCGGGCGGTAATTTTGTCAATATCAAAGGTGAAATTATTGGAAAACATCAAGGTTATCCGTTTTATACGATTGGGCAGCGCAAAGGTTTGGGTGCAGCGTTTGGGAAACCGATGTTTGTAACAGAGATTCAACCGCTTACCAATACAGTGGTTTTGGGTGAAATGGGTGATTTATTGCGCAATGGGATGACGGTTGGCAGGGTCAATTCGATGAAATATGCGACTATTCCGACTGGTTTGGAAGTTGCAACGCAAGTTCGTTACAATGATGGCGGAACGATGAGTCAATTGATACCTCAAAAAGACAATTTATATGTAGAGTTTTTTGCAAATGTAAAAGGGGTCGCGCCGGGACAATCGGCTGTTTTTTATGAAGGCGATGATGTGGTAGGCGGCGGCATTATTTACAAAAGTGCTTTGAATTGAATCGTAAAATAGCGTTTGGAGGGTTTAAAACCCTCCAAACGTTGTTGTCGATTGTTTAAACTTAACTACTTATTATAAAAATAGCTCCACTAAAACAATGAATTCAAATATGCGTTATTTCCTTATTATTTCCTTATTTTGCTGTTTCGCTTGCGGCAAAAATGAAACGGAACCTTTCACGCCTATCGGAGCTGAATATTATCCACTAACGATTGGCAAATTCATTACCTATCAAATTGATTCGATTATCTACGATACCACTGCGCAAGGCGTGAAAATAGATACGTTTCGACTCCAAGCCAAAGAAGTGGTCAAAGATACGTTTCGCAATCTTTCGGGTCATTTAACGTATCGGATGGAGCGATTTGAACGCAAAAATGATAGTTTTAGATGGGAAATCAAAAATATTTTTGGAGCGCAATTGTTTGATAATCAATCGATTCGATTCGAGAACAATATGACTTTTTTAAAATTCCCCATTCCTGTTTTTGAAAAGCAGACTTGGGATGGAAATATTTTTATAGACGCAGGTTTGAAAATCGTCGTGGCGGGCGAAATCTTAGAACCTTTTGCTAAAAAATGGACTTATTCAACAGAATCCATCGGCAAATCGGAAATGATTGGTACAAAAGCGTTTACAGAAATCCTGACCATTAAAGCCCAAACCGACCCTAAAATCTTAACGGAATGGCGTTATCAACTCGAAAAATATGCAAAAGGCATTGGTTTGGTGTATCGGGAAGTGAAAATTGTGGATACACAGCGTTTGGATGCAAATCTCAGTTGGGAAAAAAAAGCCAGTAAAGGCTATTTTTTAAAAATGACCGTTCTAAGTTATGAATAATTTTTAACTATCTTTGAACCCGTAAAAGCAGTGTTAAAACATATACTGTGCGTCGGGTGGTTTTGGATACAATGGGAACGCGGATGACGCGGATTGAGCGAATGTTCACGGATTTTTTTTTAAAAATTCAGTACAAAAGCCAAAAAAAATCCGTGAACATTCGCCCAATCCGCGTCATCCGTGTTCCAATTGTATCACAAAACTACCGCATGTGAAGTATATCATTTATAATTAAATTACTCAAAAAATCCTTATGACAAAAATCAAGGTAAAATTCGGCAAAGGCGAAATCGTCTTAACCAAAAGTTTAAAACTCGTAGGGGTAAAAAGTGATACGACGCGCGGGTTGAACGACGATTTTGTTCGACAGAAAGCGCATCCGAATCTTGGCGGATTCAAAGTCGTGCAATTGAAGAAAAAACGCGGCGAAAAATTGGAAAACGTATTGGATAATACGCGGGCTTTGGAGCAAGTGGAAGTTTGTACCCATGTGTATCACGCGCCAGGCAGTGATGTTCCGATGGTTCCGACAGGAACGTTATTCGTCACGTTTAATACAGGCATTACCGAAATTCGACAATCGGAGATTTTGCAAGAGTTTAGCCTTGATTTGAAAGAACGGCGTGCGGAAAATAGGGTTGTGGTAGTGGTTACGACGGCTTCTCCGAATCCGTTGAAATGCGCTATGGGTTTGCAAGCAAAAACGGAAATCAAATGGGCAGAACCCGATATTGATATGCCGATACCGAGTTGTGCATATGTACAACCGACGGATAATTTGTTTCCGCACATGTGGCATTTGCAAAATACGGGCAAAGTGGTCGATAATCCAAGCCAAAATTGGCTCATGAAGCCCAATGCGGATGCCAAAGTGGTGGATGCGTGGAAATTATTGGATGGTTTTGGAAATCCAAATGTGGTGGTTGCGGTCATTGACAATGGTTTTGATACAACGCATGTGGATTTGAAAGATAAAGTCGTCAAACCTTGGGATATTTGGGATAATTCGCCCAAATTGCGGATGGGCGACCCTACTTTTACGCATGGAACGCCTTGTGCGAGTGTTGCGATTGCGCCTTCCAATGGGACAGGTATGGTTGGAGCTGCTCCTGTGGCGCGTTTTATGCCTGTAAGTGGGACGGGGTTTAGCATTGAAACGACGGAAGCCATGTTTAATTATTGTATCAAAAATGGGGCGGATGTCATCAGTTGCAGTTGGGGTTCTGTGGATAGCAATTATCAATTGGGTCCCGATAAGGCGGCGGCGATTGCCAAAGCAGCCCGAGAAGGGCGCGGTGGCAAAGGTTGTGTGATTTG
This sequence comes from Chitinophagales bacterium, assembly GCA_013298955.1. GTDB lineage: Bacteria > Bacteroidota > Bacteroidia > Chitinophagales > Saprospiraceae > JAAFJT01. The sequence goes on along the minus strand of JAAFJT010000046.1, from coordinate 2,349 downwards.
TTTTGCGGCGGGGAATGAAGGCGTTGATTATGTCAATTATTACGCGATTCATCCTGATGTAATTTGTGTGGCAGCTTCGACGAGTGATGATATTCATCCCGATTATTCCAATACAGGACCAGAAGTGACGATTTGCGCGCCAAGTAATGGCGGTTTTCCAATTTTAGCAGCTCGGGCGTTTTGGGCGCAAGGGACGGTCGATGAATTTTATTACGGAGACAATAAAGATAGAGGGATTCGGTATCAACATTTTGGCGGCACTTCGAGTGCAACACCTTTGGTTGCAGGGATTTGTGCTTTGATGTTGTCTGCCAATCCTGATTTGACCTCCAAAGATATTAAAAAAATATTGATTCAAACTGCCGATAAAATTGGTACGCCTGCCGATTATAATGCACAAGGGCATTCCAAATTGTATGGTTACGGGCGTGTGAATGCGGCGGCGGCGGTCAAAGAAGCGTTGAAACGGAAAGGCGTTGTTGCGGGCGCACCTCAGCCCACTCCAACACCTGCTACGACTCCAACGCCTCCAAAACCAACACCTGTTACGCCTGCGCCGACTCCAACGCCTGCGCCTGCTGCTAATACAGGCAGTGGCTTGATGCGCTGGGGAACCAATTCCAAAGTTCCAGCACAAGGTTTTAGCGTTCAAGCGGGCAGTTTTTCGCAACTGGACAGTATCAAGGCGGTTGCGCCTAAATTGGAAACGCAATTTAAACAACCTGTGTATTGGCATGCGGCAGGAACGGGTGCGGCAACGATTTATAGGGTTTTAGTAGGGTACTGCGGTACGTTAACGGAGGCAAATAAAATCCAAGTAACCTTGAAAAATGGCGGTGTGAATGGTTTTACCAAAGATTTGAGTACTTTAAAATAAAATTAAAAGATTGATTTTCAAGGTAGTATTAAGGTATAACGTTTGGAGGGTTTCAAACCCTCCAAACGTTGTTGCCTTGAAAATGTCTCCTTAATTCCTACGATTCCCTCATTCTTGCTTCAACTAATATTTACTTTTCTTATCTTTGATAAATTTTTTATTCAAAAAAAATAAAATTTGTTGAAGCATGATAAAACGTTCTATTGGCTTGATGCTCTGGTTTTTATTTTACCATTCCAATATTGCCCAAGCCCAAGCCTCTCCCTTTTACAAAATGGATGCAATTCAAGAAATTAGGGTTTATTTCACATATGTGAATTGGAGTTATCGATTGGATACCGCCGCTTCGTCAGTCTATGAATCCTTTACAGTTGCCCGACAAATCAAAATCAATGGTGTTCCCTTCGATTCTATCGGGGCAAAATATAAAGGCAATTCAACTTTTAGCAGCAATAGAACCAAAAATCCTTGGCATTTTGAATTAGACCACATCAAAGGCAATCAAAATTATCAAGGCATTAAAGATATAAAACTTTCCAATATTTATTATGACCCAAGTTTTGTTCGAGAAGCGTTGAGTTTTGATATTTTAAAAAACTATATGCACTGTCCGCGAGCCAATTTTGCCCGCGTCTATGTCAATGATACTTTGATAGGGCTTTACACCAACACAGAGGCGATTACGAAAACGTTTGGTCAACGTGAATTTCATTCTAACAATACGAATCCGTTTTTTAAGTGCAATCCGCCTTCGGGTCCTAATGGAGGCGTACCCAGTTTAACCTACATCAATGCGGATTCAAACAGTTACATGCGCACTTATGAGCTGAAATCGGAGTACGGTTGGAACGATTTAGTGGCTTTATGCGACACGTTGAAAAACAAACCCGCTTCCATTGAGCAAGTGATGGACATGGATAGGGTGATTTGGATGAGCGCGTTTAACGCATTAGTGGTGAATTTGGACTCTTATTCAGGCATATTTGGGTGGAATTACTACCTTTGGAAGGATAATAACGGTCGTTTTAACCCCATTATTTGGGATATGAATATGTCCTTTGGGTCTTTTACTTCTACGGGAGCGACTCCGAATCGAGTGGATACCTCGACTGCGATTACATTATCGCCTTTTTTACATCAAAACAATCCTGAACGTCCGTTATTGAGGTTGATTTTGAGCGATAGTCATTCGACGTACCGCCGTCAATATGTAGCCCATATGAAAACGATGATGACAGAGATGTTTTTAAATGGTTATTACAGAACGGTAGGTTTGAATCTACAAAACCTCATTAATTCAGACGTTCAACAGGATCCCAATAAATTTTACACTTATGCGAGTTTTAAACCCAATTTATACATTGCACAAACGGGTTATGCGATACTTCCAACCCCAGATTTAAATAGTTTTCCCGGCATTGTCAATTTGATGGATAAACGGGTTGCTTGGCTCCTTAATAATGTGCCTGCGC
>JAAFJT010000044.1 GCA_013298955.1 Chitinophagales bacterium | reverse complement strand
AAAAATCCACGTTTAGACAATTCTTTTATTTTTTAACTTTATTATAAAAATCTGCCCACATTTTCGCTGCTGTTTCTCGACCGCCCATGCCAAACGCCACAGCTATCGCAACTGCCACAGAACCAATCAATAACGTAAACGCTAAACTTACAATATCATTTGCAATGCCCATAGAACGCAAGCCCATAGCGATAAAAAGTGCCATTGCCGCAACTCGTGCAATCGATGCCATAAAACGACTTTCTTCATTTTTAGCCATCGCGCTGAAAATTTGATTCGACGCAAACGTTCCCGCAACGATAATCGCCAAACCTAATGCAATCTTGCCGCAAAGATGCAAAATTCCAGTCATTAAACCACTCAAATGGCTCAAACCTAATTTTTCCATCCCTGCCATCGCACCGCCTAACACGACAAATGCAAACAAAAAGTTGGAAGATGTCTTCGCAATACTGAAATCAGCTCCAAACAAATCGGTCAAGCCTAATTTTTGACCCAATTCATCCGTTTTCAAAGAAGTCAATAAATCGCGCAACAACGTCGATAAATATTTTCCACCAATATAAAAAACCGTTATCAATACGACTGCTGCAATAATATTTGGAATGGCGTTGATAAACGTATTCAACATATTTTTAGCAGGCTCTGAAATCGCAGTGATTTTCAACGCGTCCAAAGCCGCTATCAAAACGGGGATGAAAATAAATATAAAAACAATTTGTTTCACTAACTTCATCACATTAAATTCGGGTGAAACATTGAAACGCGTCATCAACGGTTGGAAAAAATCGCTGCTCATGCCCACCACATTAGAAGCCAAAGTCGCCAAAATATAACCGACATAACCAATAATGCCTGCCGCAATCACATTCGGAATGAAGGCAAAAAACTTACTTGCCATGTTTTTAAGCGGTTCTAACACATTGCTTACGCCCATCATTTCCAAAACAATCATCAAAACCATCAAAACCAATAGGTAATAAATGAGTTTGCCAATCGCTACTTCGGGGCGCAATCCATCTGCACCCAAATTAAATTTTGCGGTCAATCCAGAACGCGAAATCAAGCGCACCACCAAGCCGCGCACTAAATCCGCTACAATCAAGCCGACACACAAGGTGACAATCGCCCCTAATACGCCTGTAAGATGTCCAGAAATGCTTGTCAAAAAGTTTGTTACATACTGCATAATACTTTTTTTTAAAATTTAAACAAATGAATCCCAATGCTTTAAGAAGACACGTAGTCTTTTAAACGCTATTAATTGTTAGTTGGAAAAAAGATTAATCTTAGTGTTGAATCACAATGCTTTCGATGGACTGATGTTGGAGTTCGCTCATCCGTAATTTGGCAGCCGCAGCAGTCGGGTACGCGCCCGCGCTTAAACGATACAATTTGCCATCTTTATGAATACTCAAATTTTTTAATGCGTAACTTTGTAAAGCCGATTTTGCATTTTTTTCATCCGAAAAACTCCCAATGACAACATAATGCAACCCTTTTGTCGGCGCAGCTTCTACATGCAAGATTTCTTTCGCTTTTTCAATCCCTTTACTGGCAATGCCCGCATCCGCAGGAATCGTTTTCGGCACTATTTTGACAGGCACAACTGGTTTTACAGGCGGCGCAATAGTCACATTAGCACTTTTTGGAATACTTGCAATGGCAGGAGTTACAGCTTTTGGAGCAGGTTTGATAGGCTCGACCGTTTTTGCAGGGGTGCTATTCGTCGGTACAGCAGCCGTTGTCGCATTCGATAGTGGTGTTGCAACAGGCGAAACCATGTCTGGAATGCTATTGAGCGAATCTTTTAGAACAACTACATCGGATTGAACAGGCGATTTGGTTGCGAGCGAAGCCTGTTTTTGCGGTTTATAGTAATTCACATAGTAATTTAACGCAACTAATGTTCCAATGATGCCTAATAAGGTCATCACGGCAAGGGTAGTGATACTTTTCATAATGTTGGTTTGTAAGCGAAGCTAATATATTTCCCGTACTGTTTGCGACGCAAAGATACACAAAAGTCACGTTTTAAACTTGGATTTTTGCGAAAGTTGTACGAAGTTTAATCTTTCCAATTATTCAATTTTTGAGTTGCTTTTCTTTGAAATTGTAATTTTTCAGCAACTATGCGTTCTAACAATGCTTTTGCTTTCACCTTATCGCCCGTTTGCAAATACGCATCCGACAAATACCACAACGTATTTTCATAAATACTACTCTCGCCCAAAGGCTGTTGCCCCAAAACTAAATTAAAACCTGCAATCGCTTCTGTATAACTTTTTTGTTGATATGCATTATAAGCATTTTGATATAATGCTTGCGTTGTATTCACAGAAGTATTCGGTGTAACTTTCGCTTTTTTAGCAGGATAACCTGTACTTTGCGCTTGCTGATTTGCCGCACCTGCGTAACCTCCATTTTGTTCATAAACAGCTGGCGGTGGTATGGATGCGGGTGCGGCTGCTGGTGCAGTTGGTTTGGCAACTGCAACATCTTTACTGGTTCGCGCTTCTGCCGACTTTCCGTCTTGTGTTTTTTCAACTTTTATATCGCCATAACGAGGTTTTTCCATAGGAACTGCTGCAATAGGTGGCTCAACTTTGTTTTTCTTTGGGTCTCTATCTGAAAGTTCTTCTCCAATAGAAGTCCCTAACCCATCTGTTTTTGAATGATTCAAATCACTTGAAGGTGCAGATTCATTGTTTCGAGTCGGATTGGGGGCAACCGTTTTGGATGCAATAGCCACATCTGGTGCTATTTTCGGTGGCAAAACTGACCCACTTGGCGCATTTTTACCTATCACGTTTGATGGCGAAACAGGTGCCGCAGGCGCGGCAACAGCCATATCTTCAACAGCAGCAGGCATGGCTTCCATAGCAACACTTGTTGAAATTTCTTGTGATTTATAACTATTTTGCGTATTATATTGCCAAACTCCCAAGCTCATAACACCCGTTAAACCTGCCGCCGCAGCCCATCGCAACCCGCGTGTCCCAATCGTCCATCGTGGATTGGGCGTTGGCGCAATCGGAGGGGTATCCACTTGGATTGCCCAATTGGATTGAATTTTTGCGTCGATTTTCATTTCCACCCGCGACATAACTGATTCAAAATCAACCATATCTGATGACATTACACCTTCCATCGCGTCTGTACACAGGGGACAGCGCGACAAATGACGGTCAATCCATCGCATTTCCTCCAAGTTGCAATCATCTTGGACGTAGCGCGAAAGTTGGTCTTGCGAAAGACAATCTTCATCGGCGGGTACGATGTTATTCATTTTTTTATTAATTTAAATCATTGAATGTGAATGGTTTGAATGAGGATTTTGAGGATTATTTTAGGATTTTTAATCCTAAAATAATCCTCAAAATCCTCATTCAAAACCTATCTTTCGATAATAGTTTTTTCAAATTTAATTTACCATTTTGAAGATGTGTCTTCACCTCAGCCAATCCAAATCCCGTTTGAACCACAATTTGTTTATAAGACATTTCTTTCAAATAAAATAATTCTAAACACATTTTTTGCTCACTGCGCAAACCAAACAAACCTTTTTCTAACTTTTGAAACAAAATTTCTTGTATTACCTTATCATCTATATCATCCGTCGCCGTTTCTTGCTGCGGCAGCGTTTCGGGATACTCGACCGCAAGCCCTGCTTTGCGCAATTGCATCAAACAATGATTGCGCGCCACCATGTAGAGCCAAGATTTGAACTGATTCGGTTCAGATTTCTTTAAATCAAGATGCAATTTTTCAAAAATTTCCATAACTGCGTCTTCTGCGTCGTTGGTATTTTTGAAATATTTAACACATACGCCATAAACCAAATGTTTATATCGTTGGAATAACGCGCCAACCGACCGTACATCCTGTGTGGAACGGTAATGGCTAATTAATTCTTGGTCGTTCAGCGAATTTAGACGTTCATCCAACATAATTATTTGACACTAAGCGATTTGTGCAATTGGCAATCTCGTTTTTTTTTAATTTCCGTAGCAAAGTTAAAGATTTTCTTGATTTTAAAGCGACAATTTTTATACTAAAAATTGTCAAAAACAAAATACCTTTGTCTTTATCAATAAAAATTTTTACGTTCATCAGCATATGAAAAAAATACTCTTATTCAACTTATTGTTAATCAATTATTTCGCTCATGCACAACTCATTTCGGGTCCAATGCTTGGGTACATTGAGCATCGAGAAGCATTGATTTGGTTGGAAGTTGCCCCGACGATTCGTACCGTCGAAATTCGTTTTTGGGCGCAGGATAAACCTGCTGTTAAAAATAATATTCGGTACACAGGTACTTTGGGCAAATCTTATAATCCCATTAAATTGGTGCTTGAACCGTTGGAAATGAATACAACGTATGAATATGAGGTGCTTTTGGATGATGCACCCATGAAAATTGCGTTTCCCACTCGTTTCAAAACCAAAGAATTATGGGAATGGCGCAAAGATGCACCTAATTTCAACTTTTTGTTTGGCAGTTGTGTGTATATTAATGACTCCATTTATGACCGTCCGGGCAGACCTTATGGCAGAAATCCTAAAATTTTGGAAACGATGGGCAATATTCCAACCGATTTTATGATTTGGGATGGTGATAATGTGTATTTGCGCGAAGCGGATTTTAGCTCGGCGGCGGGCATTTCGTATAGATATAGTTATAATTTCAAAACGCCTGAAATGCAAAAATTGCGCGGCACACGAGCGAATTATGCGATATGGGATGACCACGATTACGGACCAAATGATAGCGATGGCAATTATGAATTAAAGGATTATACATTAAAAACTTTTAAAAACTATTGGGGCAATAAAACGTTTGGTCAACCAGACCATGCGGGGATTTATTCCAAATTTAAATGGAGTGATTGCGAATTTTTTCTAATGGATGACCGTTATTATCGGTCTGCAAATAATTTGCCCGATAGTATTGAGAATAAACCCAATAAAAATAAATTGTTTTATGGAAAGCGACAATTAGATTGGTTGAAAAGCAGTTTATTGAGTTCAGAATCGGTTTTTAAATTCATTGTGACGGGTGGACAAGTGCTAAATCCGATGGCGGACAAAGAATGTTTTTATTTTTATCCTGCGGAATGGCATGAATTGATGGATTTTATCGCTGAAAATGGGATTGAAGGCGTTATTTTTCTCACAGGAGACCGCCATTTTAGCGAATTGATTCGGTATCAGCCTAAAAAAGGGTATCCATTATACGATTTTACCTGTTCGAGTATCACGTCGGGCATCCATGATATTAGCAAAAAACCTGAAATGAAAAATCCTGCCCGTGTAGCAGGTTCGTTGTTATTGGAAAATAATTTTTCTAAAATCAGCGTTTCGGGGGCGAAAAAAGAACGTAAAGTGACGTTTGAAACCATTGATATTCATGGAAAAACGCGCTGGACGCATTCGATTCATCAAAATGAATTAAAAAATCCTTAATATGAAAGTAGATTTTAGTTTTTTCTTAAAAAAATTTCCAGAAGCGGCTTTGCCCGTTTTGCTCTCGGAAGGGGCGCATCATGATTTTGCAAAAGAGAACGAACCCTTGCCAATCGCCGTGATTACGCAATATATCGCTCGTTATGAAGCGGTTGAACCTGATGAATTTACTGAATATGTTCCTTGTTTTCGCCTGCCGACTAAGATTGGTTTGAATGATTCGGTGCAAGCAGTCGTGTATTGGAAAGCAGGCTTGTTGAATTATGATTATGTGTTGGCAACGTACAATGCTAAAACAGGAGCGATGATTGATAAAAAAGCGATTGCAGGCATGAAAGTCGTGCAAAATGTGGTCAAACAAATTGTAGCAACGATTGATGAAAAACGATTTATCTACGTTGCGGAAGGCGATATTAAAAACAATCTGGATTTCGACGCAGATGCAACACGCATGCGCCAAATGGAGATTTTAGAAAATGGTATCATCGAATAATGTAAATCAACGTCGTAAATCAACGTCGGCGAGGTTGCAACCTCGCCGACGTTATTATTCATTATCAATGAAATATAAGTTATTATTTTTTATAATATTTTTTCAATGGGCTTGCAATACGGATAGTTCGATTAAAATAGATTCATCCATGCGCCGCCGCATTGACACGACCACTTCGCGCCAAATCAATTTACTTTCCGCCCAGATGGACGCATATTGTCGAGACAGCAGTGCCGCTTTGATACAACGCGCCGCCGATTCCATGTTGGCAGTGCGGCAAAAAGAAGTTTTAAACAAATAATATGAAAAAGATTTTTTTTTTAAATGGATTTTGCCTTTGGCTCACTGGTTGCGGCAATGATGAAGCCGCAAAAGAGGCTTTGGTACAAAAAGAAATTGCAGTGGCTGTCAAGGCGTATCGGGAACAGCGTTTGAAAGACTGTCGTGAAAACATATATGAAAAAGCGAATCTTATTGCCGATTCAATCTTGATTACGCGGGCAAAAATGTTGTCACCGAATGGTTCTATCGCGCCGAAACCAGTGAAACCGGTCAAACCGACTTTGAAAGAAGATTTGGATAGCGTTGAAGTCAAACCACTTTTTCGATAATTTCGGATTCAAATTATTTTTAACTTAAAAATCAAACAGAATGAAAACCAATGTTTTAAGTTGGATTGTGTTGGTGCTATTGGGATGTAATTCCGATGGAACACCACCGAAAACGGCATCATTAGCCACCACCGAACCGACCGCCCCCGCCGAACCGAAAGGTTTCCCTGCTGCACCGACGGCATTGAGTGCTGGTCTGAAAGCGATTCGCCCTGCGGATATTCCAAAACATATTCCAAAAGGTTTGATTATGAAATCCTTTGTTCAAGGCAATTTGAATGGAGATGACATTGAAGACGTGTTGGTCATTGCCGAAAACCCTGCGGATAAGGACGCTCCGAGACAAGTACTCGTTTTGGAAGGACAAAAAGATGCGACTTTAAAAGTAGCCGATTTGGGCACCCAAGCAGCTTTATGTGAGCAATGTGGTGGGATGATGGGCGACCCTTTTCAAGAAGCTCTTATTTTAAAAGACAACTCGTTTCGATTGGATTTTTTTGGTGGGAGTCGTTGGAAATGGGCGCGTACTATTGATTTTCAATATGATACCAATCGTAAAAAATGGTTATTGGTTCGAGATGAATACACTACACATGATGGGGCAAATATTGATAAACCTACTCAAAAATTGAGAACGCCACAGGATAAAGGTTTTGTCAAAACGCCTTTGGCAACTTTTGATGCAAGTAAAGACCAATAAGCTAAAACTTGCGAATCATTTTGCGAATGCCTTTTTCAATTTCGGTGTAAGGTAGGATTTCTTTGGCGGTGTATAAAATCATAAACGCATAACCGCCAGCTTCAGGTTCAGGCATTAAATGCTTGATTTTGAATTGGTTATGCAATTGAGTTTGGTGTAAGCGATAGGCTTCACTCACTCGCCGCCGAATGAGATTGCGGTCAACAGCCCGTTTAAACGTCTTTTTCGGGACACTGAAACCGCATTGTACAACGGCGATGTTCGCAGGAATGACAGACTTAGCCCACACCAATCGCAACGGATAGCAACTGTAGGATTGCGCGCCTTTGAAAAGTGCCGCAATGATTTTTCGACTTTTGAGCCTTGCGGCTTGTTCGAGCGCCATTCAATTGTTTTTGGAATTAGGATTTTGGGGATTTTAAAAAAAATTAGTCGTTCTAATGAATTGAACCCATTTAATTGATACGACCTTTGGAGGATTTAAAACCCTCCAAAGGTTTGATAATCAATTAATTAAAATTTTTTTAAAATCCTAAAAATCCTAATTCTAATAGCTCAAATCCACTATTTCAAAGCTCTTTCATCGGAAACGGTCAATTTCCAACGACCTTGAGCGCGGCGACGCGCTAAAACTTTGCGTCCATTTTTAGTCGCCATACGAGTTCTGAAGCCATGCTTGTTAACTCTTTTTCTACGGGAAGGCTGAAATGTTCTTTTCATCGAAACGTATTTTTTAGAATATTTTTTTCAAAAATTGCCCGCAAAGGTAAATTTTATCCTATTAAAAACCAACTTTTTTAAGAACTTTAAATCAAAATTGCTATAAAAATGAAAAATTTATGTTTTTTAACCCTCTTGATGGCTTTTTCGACGGCTTATGCGAATCCGAAAATTGTTGCCACAACTTCTATGATTGCAGACATCGCCCAAAACATCGCGGGCAACCGAATCAAAATCGATTGTATCCTGCCGATTGGCAGTGACCCGCATTTGCATGAACCCACTCCAAAAGATGCGCAAATGGTTGGAGAAGCGCAATTGGTCTTGGTTAACGGCTTGACTTTGGAAGGTTGGATGAAAGAATTGATTGAAAATTCGGGTACAAAAGCCAAAATTGTCACTTGCACCGTAGGCATTGACGCGATTGTGAGCGAACAATTTCATGGGAGCGCAGACCCACATGCTTGGATGCAGGCAGCAAACGGTATGATTTACGCTCAAAATATTTGTAAAGCCTTGTCGGAGTTAATTCCTTCGGAATCAGCATTTTATGAAAATAATTTAAAACAATACATTCAAAAATTGACTGCATTAGACCAATTTATTCAAAAAGAAATTGCGTCGATTCCCGCTAAACGGCGTGTTTTAGTTACCTCACATGATGCTTTTCATTACTATGGAGCGCGTTATGGTTTGCAATTGGAAGCCGTACTTGGTACTTCGACAGATGCCGATGTGCAAACTTCGGATATGGTGCGTTTGGCAAAAGTATTGGCTACGACAGGCGTTCCCGCATTGTTCATTGAAAGTACGATTAATCCTAAATTGTTGCAACAAATTGCAGCAGATAATCATGTGGCAGTGGGCGGTAAATTGTTCGCCGATTCGCTCGGCGATACGGTCGCAGCAACGTACATTGACCTGTTACGACATAATACAATCGTGATTGCCACCGCCTTAAAGCAAGATAAAACATTGACAACCAATGATTTACATGCAATTCAATTGCCCAAAGGAGCATTGAGCCTCTGTTTAATTTTTTTTTTATTAACGGTCAGTGGGTCTTTTTACAGATTGAGCCGCGTGTGACGTACTTGATTAGGATGCATATGATTTGAAGGATTGCAAGGATAGTTTAGATTGAAAAGCGCAAATGGGAATTTTAAATACCCTTGCAATCCTTCAAATCACATGCATCCTATTTCAAAAATATCCCAACACGAAAACTGCTGATTTTCCGACGACCAACCGTTTTTGGCAAATCTATTTAGTCACAGTTGCGACCTGTCCCTGCGATTTTTAGCTATTCAATTCCTTTCCTTTTGAATCCCTTTCAAAAAAAACATATTCAATAAAACAATACAAATACGGCGTAAAATTTGCTATTAGAAATCTATTTGATTTAATTTTACAAACCGAATTCTTAGACCAAAGCGTTCCCCCGCGTTTTAAACGCAAAGCCGTTCAACGCCTTTGTGGACTACTCTTGATGTCTTTCACTATGAAAATCAATATGTTACGCATGCTCACTATCTGTATGATAGTCAGCCCTTTACGAGTTGGGAGCCGACTGCCCGTTCCTAAAACACCGCTTAAAAGATGTCTTACAGGCGACTGTCAAAATGGTTTTGGGACATATCGGTCTCTGAAACGAGGTTGGCAATACACAGGCGCGTTTAAAAATGGGAAACCTGCTGGACAAGGAAAAGTCGTTTTTACCGACGGGCGTTTTTATGAAGGCTCGTTTTTCAATGGCAAATATCATGGGCAAGGGCGTATGCGTTTGGATGCCAAAACCCAAGTCGCAGGATATTGGGAAAACGGCATTTATTGTCCAGAGAAACAAAATTTGAAAATAAAAAAATCGTAAACCATTACAATACAATTCATTATGAAAAATTTAAGTATTCTTTTAATGCTGATTGGACAGTGTGGTTTCCTCCCTGCGCAATGTTTAAGCGGCGATTGTGTCAATGGCAAAGGCACATATCAATCGGTCAAACGGGGGTGGAAATACACAGGGCAGTTTAAAAATACGAAGCCTGATGGCAAAGGCAAAATGGTCTTTAATGACGGTCGTTTTTATGACGGTGATTTTTTAAATGGCAAATTTCATGGTCATGGAACCATGCATTTAGACGAAAATGTACAAATCAAAGGGGCTTGGCGCGAAGGTTATTCTGTGAATGAGCGTTCTACGGAGACAGCTTCACTGTCGCGTGTGGAAAAAACGACGATTCCCCGCCCTAAAACGACGGGACATATAAATAATACGCCTAAAGTGTGGGCATTAGCGGTAGGTGTTGCGGCATATGACCCGACCGTTATCAAACCACTTAAATTTACGGATGATGATGCGTATCGGATGTTGAATTTTTGGAAAAGCGCGGGCGGTGGCTCTTTGGATGATGAGCATGCGCAAGCCTTAGTGGATGAAGCCGCAACCAAAGAAAATATTGTCAAAACCCTTAAAGAGATGTTTGCAAAGGCGGGACCGAATGATTTAGTAATTTTTTATTTTTCGGGACATGGTTTGACAGGTGCATTTTTGCCTGTGGATTATGATGGTGTTAGAAACAAATTGTTGCATAGTGAAGTTAATAAGATTTTTTCAAAATGCCCTGCGAAGTTCAAATTGTGTATTGCAGATGCCTGTCATTCGGGCAGTTTATTGGCGCAACGGGCGGATCGGGATAAAGAAATGATTGATACGTATTATCGCGCATTGGCAGAATCGTCGGGTGGAACGGCGCTATTGATGTCTTCTCGGGCAGATGAAGATTCTTTGGAATCGACCCCTTTGCGTCAAGGCGTGTTTAGCCATTTTTTATTGCGCGGCATCAAGGGCGAAGCGGATGCGAATAGTGATAAAATTGTGACGATTCAAGAATTATTTAACTATGTAGAGCGTTCGGTAGATACGTTTGCGCGCGAAAACAATCGGTTTCAAACCCCTTGTATGGAAGGCAATTACGATAAAAATATGCCTGTTTCTGTTAAAAAATAAGTCTTTTGAATGGAAAATTACCTTTTTTCGTTCTTTTTGGAACTATTGACCGTTTCAAAAGGTTCTATAAAGTGTTGTCTTCAAATGATTTTTAATATTTAAAAATAAAAAAATATGTATTGTCCTGTTTGCAAAGATACTCATTTGGTCATGGCAGACCGTCAAGGTGTAGAGATTGATTATTGCCCAAAATGTCGCGGTGTTTGGCTCGATAGAGGCGAATTAGATAAGATTATTGAGCGCAGTTTGTCGGAAAAAGCTGCTCCACCGCCGCCTACGCCGCCACAACAACCGTATCAACAGCCTTATCAACAACCGTATCAGCAACCACATCATAATCAATACGGTCAACATCATGGGCATCATTATAAGAAAAAGAAATCTTTTTGGGAAGATGTGTTTGATTTTGATTAATTAACCTAAGTTGCGCAGTAGGCGGCTTCGCCGCTCAGAAAAAGGGAGATAAGGGCGTGTGTGTTTTGTTTTTAAAATTTTGCGAAGCAAAATTTTAAAAACAAAACACATCACTCTGGTCGTCGAAAAATTTATTTCCCTACGACTCCGCATTTTTGCCATAGCCAAGTATCCCCTTCTTCGGGGTCATACGAAACGCCTTTAAATTCCATGCCTACTTTTTTTAAAACCGAAACCGATTTATTTAAAACTGCAAGTGTATGTGCCTGTACAACAAGTATTTCTGCATGTGAAAAAGCAAAATCAATTAAACCTTGTGCGGCTTCAGTCGCGATACCTTGTCCTTGATACGCCTCCGACACTTCATAACCGATTTCAACCATCCCTGCGGCATCGGGTTTGCCTTTAAAACCGCTTGTGCCAATCAATCGCCTATCCGCCCGATGTACGATGACATATGCGCCAAAAAGATGGGCTTCTTGCGCAATCATGGCTTGAAAGTAGGGCAAAATGACGGCTGCATCTGGCATTTCCGTCCAATTAGTGGGTGTTTCCACATCCAATAATTGTCCTAATAAAATATAATTTTCATCTATAATAGATTGAAAATGAGCATTTTGTAAGGAAATTAAATTCAAACGGTGCGTTTGTATCATTTTTTTATTTTTAATAATTTGAATTTATAACAAGTTTCGGAAACGGAAATTAAAAAAATAAATTGTTTAAAATAAATTAAAATCAAGTTGTCAAAAGGGAAAATTGAAAATTTTCCCTTTTGACCTTGATTTTCGTTGAAATTTTTTCGATAAAAAAGCATTTGCTGCTTAAAATCCATGTACAACTTTCGCAAAGTGTTTTTTTTAACAAAATTTGTTTTAAAAATATCAAAATTGAATTTCCCTTTGGGAAATTCAATTTTGATATTTTTAAAACAAATTTTGTTAAAAAAAACACTTTGCGAAAGTTTTTACATTTTATCGAAAAAATTTCAACGAAAACCAAGTTTGACAACTTGATTTTAATTTATTTTAAACAATTTATTTTTTTAATTTCCGTTTCCGAAACTTACGCCAGCTCCCTTTTTCACCATCAAAAAAAACCGAAAAATTGTCACAGAATGGCTTTATATTTGCAGTCTTTTTGAAGCGTTCATCGATAAAAAATCATTGATAAAAAATTTACATTCAAATCATTACATATGGATTCTGTTAGAAATATCTTATACAAACGGATTGAAAATCGCATCAAACAATTCAATCCAATTTGTACCAAAGCCATACAAACGGTGGTCGAAGAAGATGTATCCTTGTATCCCGTGTTAGTGGCACATCGCCCCGATGTAATTTTGGGCATTCCCCTCCTCAGTGCCACTCAAATCGGCGATGATTTTGCCTTTCGCATCACCACTTTGGAAGAATTGGTTACAAAACAAATGGTTGCGATGGAACATTTAGCTGCATTTCAGAAACTTTATCGCCAACATCAAAAGCGTTTTTGCGTTTTAGTCATGGATGACCAAGCTGCTGACTTCGTTTTCATCAAATCGGAATGATTTTAGAGTTCTTTTGTAAATACAAAAGAGTTTTATTACACATTCAAAAAAAATAGCTTATAATTTGCCATGCAATTATACCAATCCGCCGCTAAAAGCTCTGGCAATCCGACAATGGAGGCTGCCAACGATGTTCAAAAAGTGTTATTGATTGAAGACAATCCGGGCGATGCGCGGCTTGTGGAAATCATGTTGGAAGAATCGGACTTGCTCAATTGCAAAGTCACCAATAAACAAACCTTAGCTGATGGGATTTTGGCATTGCAACAAGGCGATTTTGATGTCGTTTTGTTGGATTTGACCTTGCCCGATACGCGCGGGTTTGAAACGTTGCAAAAATTGATTCAAAAATGTCCTGATGCCAATGTCATCGTGATGACGGGACTCGCGGATAAACAAATTGGTTTAAATGCGGTGAAAGCTGGTGCGCAAGATTTTTTGCTCAAAGGCGGTTACGACCCAGACCAATTGGCAAAAACGTTGCAATATTCCATTCAACGGAAAAGTGTTTTAAATCGACTCGCTGAATCGCAACGCGCCCGCGAAGTGGCGGAAGAATCGGCGCGGTTGAAAGAACAATTTATTGCGAGTATCAGTCACGAGATGCGCACGCCGATGAATGCGATTTATGGGATGAGCAACCTTTTGGCGCAAACGCCGTTGAACGAGGAACAACAAAGCTATATTACGTCTGTCAAAAAATCTTCTGAAATCTTACTCGGGGTTATCAATGACATTTTGGAAATCTCGACACTCCAAAATGGGCGCATGGATTTTGACTCTAAACCCTTTGAAATCAAGGACTTATTGGTCAATGTGGTCAATGTCATGCAGTACAAAAAGAATGAAAAAGATTTACAATTTGTGTTGAACATTCATCCGTCGGTGCCGAAAATGGTGAAGGGGGATACTTTGCGTTTAAATCAAATTTTGTTTAATATTGTCGGTAATGCGGTGAAATTTACCGATCATGGTTTTGTCAAAATCACCGTAACATTGAGTGAACGAATTGGAACCAAATCGCGGATTAAGTTTTCCGTAGAGGATTCGGGGATTGGCATGCCGCCAGAAACGGTTCATACGATATTTGAAACTTTTACAAGGATTCGCACCAAAGATAGGGTTTTTGAAGGCACCGGATTGGGCTTGGCGATTGTGAAAAATTTGGTCGTACAACAAGAAGGAATTATTGGCGCAAGCAGTATTTTGGGCAAAGGTTCAACGATTTTCTTTGAATTACCGTTTGAAGACATCGAAATTGTGGATGAAAACGCGCCAAAAATCGTTTCCAACATCCCAGAAGAACCCAAACCATTGAATGACAAAAATCGGAGTTTCCGCCTTTTATTGACGGAAGACCATAAGATGAATCAGATTGTAGCGAAAAAAACGTTGGAAAAACACTTTCCGAATATTCAATTAAAAATTGCAAATCATGGGCGAGAAGCCCTTGATATTTTGGAAAAAACGCCCGATTTCGACGTGATTTTAATGGATATTCAAATGCCTGTCATGGACGGCAACGAAACGACCGCTTACATCCGACAACATATGCCGCACGTAACCGCGCCGATTTTGGCAATGACGGCGCATGCGTATATTTCCAAAGATGAGATTTTTAAAACCTATGGTTTTGACAATTTTGTTTTAAAACCATTTGAACCAGAAGATTTATTTTCAAAAATACATTTGTATTTGAATAAAAAAATGATATAAATTTGCAATATATTATCAATTCAAAATCAATAATTTAATTATGAATGCTGCTATGACCTCTTTTGCAAACATTAATCTTGAATATTTGGAAACCATGACCGATGGCGATTCCGAGATGATGAAAACCATGCTGGAAATGCTATTAGTCGAGATTCCAGAAGAATTTGAAAAAATGGATGTCGCTTTGGCGGCGAAAGATTGGAACGAAATGTTTCAATTGAGCCACAAAATGAAAACGACCCTTTCGTTCATTGGCAATTCGACGATGATTGAAATCAACAAAGTGTTGGAAGATAATACGCGACATCGCACCGATTTGGCTGCTGTACCGACGTTGTTAAAATCCTTGACCGAACTTTCGATACACGCCGTTGCCGATTTGCAACGCGCCGCAGACCAAATTAATTAATGGAAAGAATATAGGATAAATTGGAACACGGATGACGCAGATGGGGCGGATTTTCACGGATTTTTTTGAATAGATACGTAGTTATCAAAACGTAAACAATTGGAAATCAGCAAATTAACTTGCATCAAATTGAGTATAACTTGCGTCAAGTTTCAAACTTGACGCAAGTTTGGTGTATTTAATAATTCGTTAAATCTGCCTAAATTTTAAAAAAAATCCGCGTAAATCCGCCCCATCTGCGTCATCCGTGTTCCAATTTATCCAACATTCTTTTCATTTCGACCTGCTAGATTCAATAAAAAGGGTACATTCGCGCTGATTTTTTTATTTTTGCAACAATTGATATGTTAAAAGTACTGATTTGCGAACAACGCCCTATTTTGCTGACGGTGTTGGAATACCGCTTGCGGCAATATGGTTTGCAGATGGTGCGGGCGCGGAGTCCGGGCGATGCGTTGCGGCGCGTGCATGACCGTTCCGTCGATTTAGTGTTGGCGGATGTCTGCCAACCAGAGATGAATATCTGCACGTTCATTGGGTTGATGCGCGAAGATATCGGCAGCACGATTCCGATTATCGTCATGGCGGAACAAGAAAATCGAGCCGCTATCGTGGCAGCTTTGGAAGCAGGCGCGGACGATTTTGTATTTCAACCGTTTCGACCCGTTGAATTAATATTACGTATTGAAATATTATTAGAAAAAAGTTTAAAATGAAAACACATAGGAAACATAGGTTTATATAGGACACATAGGCATATTTGTAATATAATTTGTCATAAGTTATGACTTACCATAACATGAATGCCACCTATGTGTTCTATGTAAACTTATGTGTTCTATGTGTTAAACTTAATTAACTATGAAAGGAATTATTCTCGCAGGCGGTCTCGGCACGCGCCTCTACCCTTTGACCCTTGCCGTGAGCAAACAAATGATGCCTGTCTATGACAAACCCATGATTTACTATCCTTTGAGTACCCTCATGCATGCGGGCATCCGCGATATTTTAATCATTTCAACGCCACAAGATTTACCCAATTTCAAAAAATTATTTGGTAATGGACACGATTTTGGTTGTAATATTTCGTATAAAGAACAAATCATTCCCAATGGTTTGGCACAAGCCTTTGTCTTGGGTGAAAAATTTGTAGGCAATGATTCAGCCGCTTTGATATTGGGCGACAATATTTTTTATGGAAATGGCTTGAAAGAATTGTTACAAAGTTCCGCAAATCCGACAGGCGGTATTGTTTTCGCGTATCAAGTGGCGGATCCAGAGCGATATGGCGTAGTCGAGTTTGACAAAAACCTGAAAGCATTGTCGATTGAGGAAAAACCATTGAAACCCAAATCCAATTATGCCGTTCCGGGATTGTATTTTTATGATAATTCGGTGATTGAAGTGGCGAAAAATTTGAAGCCGGGGGCAAGAGGCGAGTACGAAATCACGGATGTTAACAAATATTATTTGGCGCAAGGCAAATTAAAAGTAGGTGTTTTAGGACGCGGCGTTGCTTGGTTAGACACAGGAACGCATGAATCATTGTTGCAAGCGGGTCAATTTATACAAGTCATTGAAGAACGACAAGGTTTGAAAATTGGCTGCATCGAAGAAGTGGCGCATGAAATGGGCTTTATCGATGATGCACAATTGGAAAAATTGGGGCATAAATTCTTGAAAAGTGGCTATGGCGAGTATTTATTGAAATTATTAAAAAAATAATTTTTTAAAAAAGACCCATTAGAAAGAGATGTTACTCATCTCCTAATGGGTCTTTTTTAAATAAAATTATTTTTGTATTGATAAAATAAAATTATAACTAAAAATTATAATTCCAGAACTCAATAAGGTAAGTAGTCGAATCGAAATAAGCTATTAAAGTGTAACTCATTGATAATCAACCAATTTGTATCGAACTAAGGTCGTCGAGGTTGCAACCCTATCTATTACCCGCAGAATGATTATCGGCATTCAAGCCCTTTTGAAAAATAAAAAGGTGCGTAGCACCGCAACATTTGTAGCAAATTGGCATTAAAACCCAATTGAAAGGTGCGTAGCACCGTAACATTTGTAGAAACGATACGAATGTTACGGTGCTACGCACCTTTTAATAGGTTTGTCAATCGTTTTTCTACAAATGTTACGGTGCTACGCACCTTTTAATAGGGTTTGTCTATCGTGTTTCTACAAATGTTGCGGTGCTACGCACCTTTTTTGTTTTGTAGAATGATTTTATTGCCAACAATTATTCTGTGGGTAATGGATAGTAATGGATAAGGTTACAACCTCGCCGACCTTTTGTATCGGTTCTTTCATAACAAATTTTAAATTAATTGAACTAAAATGAGTGCAATTCAAAAAATGCGAACAGCTCTTCAAAAACATTTGAGAGAAACGCCCAAAGAAATATTGCAACAACAATTTGATGAATTGAACAAAATCGAATGGGAGGGCTTATCTGCCCAAACCGATTGCACCCTATTCGAGCGACAAAACTTGCAAGTTGGTTATAATGCCGTAATTTTACCCTCTATTAATTTGACCAGTTTGAAACGATAACTTCATTCAATGGATACGCTGTTTGAATTAGGATTTTACAGATTTCAATCCTACTTCAAACCATCCTACCAAAAAGTTGGTACACTATTTGGATTAGACAAAGCACCCAAAAAGCTCCCCATTCGCATCAACCCTTTTTTAACAAAAAACGACCGAATTTTAACATAATTGATTTAAAATCAATGTTTTAAGGTTCAACAAACGAATCCCGATTATCCATGAAATTTGGAACAATTTACACCCTTTTCGGTTTTGTCGCTTTCGGCGCGACTTTAATGAGCAATTCTCTGGGCATGGCTGCTCAAGCGGGCAAAGGCAATACGGGCGCACCGGGCGATGAAATAGATGCACAAGCCAAATTCGTCACCTGCGGCACTTGCCACAATACGAATAGTTTTGCGGCTGCTATGAGCATCAAATTCATCGATTCTTTGGGCGAAGATGTGACAAAATATATTCCGGGCAAAATTTATCGAGTTCGTGCAAGCATCCGTGCGACGGTGGGAACGCCTTTTGCGTATGGTTTTCAAATGATTGATATTAAAGAAAGTAATAATGTTAATATAAAAGGTTTTCCGAATGGCAATGTTTTGACTTCGCAACCTGCCAATGTGAAAATTTCGACGATTGCGAATGGGCGGATGTATGCTGAAAACAATCAAGGTGGTAGCAATTCCAATATTTTTGATGTGAAATGGCGCGCACCTGCGGCGGGTGCGGGGACAGTGGTGTTTTATGCTTCGGGCGTTGCGACGAATGGGGCGCAAGGCGCACGCGGCGATGGCGCGGCAAATGCTGTGGCAAAATTTTATCAAGATACGAGTGCGCGATTGGGCGGCGGTTTGAGTGGAACGGGCAATAACAATCTGAATGGGGGCGTAACGCCTATTTCAGAAGTGGCAAATATGAAGTCATTGCAACTATTTCCGAATCCTGCACCCGATTTTGTGCATGTGGAATGGAAAGGAACCATCGCTAAAACGTATCAAATCATGGTACGCAGCGTCACAGGCGCGACGATGCTAATGGATGCTTGGAAAAGTCAAAATGGTGATAATCAACAAGTTATAGATGTCCAAAATTGGGCAACAGGTATTTATACCTTGCAAATGACAGACGGCAAAGAACGCATCATGCGCAAAATTGTGAAAAAATAATTTAGGAGTCGGCGTAAGTTTCGGAAACGGAAAATTTTTGATACAGCGCGAGTGTCTTCTTTTGCCAAACCTGATGGACCCAAAAAAATTACTCTTCAAGAAACGTATGGTTTGGATACCAAATTAAATTCGGTATTTCTTCAATATTTGGTTAATTTGCGGTATGATAAATTGGATGCGAAAGAGAATAATGAAGTATCTGCTGTGCAAAAAATCGATGAATGGTTTGATACGTTTATAAAAAGTTTGAGAAATCTTTTTGATGAACCCCAATTACAATTGGTTTTTGAACGCGCTCATTATAATTTCAATATCGTCTTGCCCAATCGGGAAAAATTCGACCTCAATACGTTATCCGATGGATTTTCGGCAGTCATGAATATTTTAACCGAATTGCTCTTGCGCATGAATCATCAGCGCGTGCAACGCTATGATATTCAAGGGATTGTGATGATTGACGAAATCGAAACGCATTTGCATATCGATTTGCAAAAGAAAATTTTGCCTTTTTTAACGTCTTTTTTTCCAAAAATACAGTTCATCGTAACAACCCATTCGCCTTTTGTGCTGACTTCTGTAAAAAATGCAGTCATTTACGACCTCGAAAAGCAACAACCGATTCACGATTTGACGGGCTATTCAGTGGAAGCCATCATCAAAGGCTATTTCAATTCCGATAAATATTCGGATGTACTGAAAACATTAGTCGCGCAATATGAACAATTGATGTCTAAACCCAATCTTTTAGCTTGGGAAACCGACCAATTGAAGTCTTTGAAACAGTATTTTAAAGATTTATCCTATCAATTTGCGCCAGAATTAAAACTCAAAATTCAACAAATCGAACTTGCTTATTTATTAAGATGATAAATTTGACCAAATCGCAACCGCCCCCTGCGAGTTTAGCCCATCAAAAACAACTTTTAAGTGGCACTTACAGGCAGCAAGATGTGTATGACCGTTTGCGCACGGATTTCCATGACAAATGTTATCTATGTGAATACAAGTCAACCAGTATTAATATCGAACATTTCAAGCCACACAAAGGAGTAGATAGGGATTTGGAATTTGATTGGGATAATTTATTTTTGGCTTGTGGTCATTGTAATTTATCCAAAGGCGCGAAATATGATACTATTTTAGATTGCACCAATCCATCACATCGTATTTTAGATTGGATTCATTTTAAAGGCGATCCGTTTCCTAAGTCGGTAGTAGTTATAAAAAATATAAATGATACACATAATCCCTTGATTAACAATACAGTAGAACTATTAAACCTCGTTTATGAAGGCAATACACCGGGCAAAAAAATAGAAAGCGAAATGATTAAAGACGCTTTATGTGAAGAATTATATAAATTCCTAATAACAGTGCGTTCATTTTACGAGTCGGGGCGTTCCGCGTCTGAAAAAGAAAGTTTAAGAGCAGAAATTAGAAGGTTTTTAAGTCCCGAAACGATTTTTACAGCTTTCAAAAGGTGGCTTATCAAAGATAATGTGCGGATGCTCAAAGATTTTGGAGATTTATTATAAACTTATTTGAATGATAACATAATGTTAAATAATCAATAACAATGTTTGGAGGGTTTCAAACCCTCCAAACGTTATAGTACCTTGAAAATTAATATTTTAGCACGCATTTTTTTTGTCGATTCAACTGCTTTAGGGAATTAAGGACAGATTCAGCCTATATCGTTTTCACCGCTTTCACTTCCAAACTCAACTCAGTCAATTGACTATCATCGATATACGAAGGAGCATCAATCATAATATCTCGACCTTGATTGTTTTTTGGGAACGCGATAAAATCTCGAATCGTGTGTACGCCCGACATTACGGAACACAATCTATCGAATCCAAACGCAATCCCGCCATGTGGTGGCGCACCGTATTCAAACGCGCCCAATAAAAATCCAAATTGAGCTTCTGCCTGTTCGGGCGTGAAGCCGAGCAATTTGAAATTTTTTGATTGCAACGCTCTATCGTGAATCCGTATCGAACCGCCGCCAATTTCCACGCCGTTCAACACCAAATCATACGCATCTGCCCGCAAAGCCTTCATTTGCGCGTTATCGCCACTCAACATTTTTGGAATATCAGCTTTTTTCGGCGATGTAAACGGATGATGCATGGCAAAAAATCGTTGTGCGTCTTCATCCCATTCCAATAACGGGAAATCAACTACCCACAACGGTTTGAAATCAAACGGTTGCCGCAAGCCCAAACGGAAACCCATTTCCAATCGCAATTCACCCAATTGTTTGCGTACTTTATCGGTTTCGCCACTCAAAATCAACATTAAATCGCCTTTCGATGCGCCAAATCGGTGCGCCCAAGTTTCAAAATCGCTGTTTTTATAAAATTTGCTCGCCGATGATTTAAACGAACCATCATTTTCATACTTGACCCAAATCAATCCTTTCGCGCCAATTTGAGGGCGTTTGACCCATTCGGTCAATTCATTTAAATGCTTATTGGAATAATTCGCCGCTTGTTTCGGCACGCAAATCCCGACAACCAACTCCGCCGCATCGAAAACAGGGAAACCTTTTCCTTTTGCCAAATCATTCAACTCGCTGAAAGTCATTTCAAAACGGATATCAGGTTTATCAGAACCGTATTTTTGCAACGCTTCATCATAGGTCATACGCGGAAATGTAGGCAAATCAATCTTCAATGCTTTTTTGAATAAATGTTTGGTCAACCCTTCAAACGTATTTAAAATATCTTCCTGTGTTACAAAACTCATTTCACAATCTATCTGTGTAAATTCGGGTTGTCTATCAGAACGCAAATCCTCATCGCGGAAACACTTGACGATTTGAAAATATTTGTCAAAACCAGATACCATCAACAATTGCTTAAACGTTTGCGGCGATTGCGGCAATGCATAGAATTGACCGGGATTCATCCGACTCGGCACGACAAAATCGCGCGCGCCTTCAGGCGTACTTTTAATCAAATTGGGCGTTTCGACCTCTATAAAATCTTGTTGTGACAAATAATTGCGAATTTCAATCGCCAATTTGCTCCTAAAAAAGAGATTTTTCTGAATAATCGTCCTGCGCAAGTCCAAATACCGATATTTCATTCGCAATTCGTCTCCGCCATCCGTATCATCTTTAATCGTGAAGGGCGGCGTTTTAGAGCGATTGAGGATTTCGAGCGCGTTTGCGACGATTTCCACTTCGCCAGTAGCGCGATTTGGGTTTTTATTACTGCGTTCGCGGACGATGCCCGTGACCCGAATGACAAATTCGCGCCCTAATTCCCGCGATTGTTGGTACAAATCAGCGTTATCCGCACCAGCGAAAACAACCTGAGTGATGCCGTAACGGTCGCGCAAATCTAAAAAATTCATCGCTCCGAAATCCCGAATTGCGTCTGTCCAACCACTTAAAGTGACTTCCTGACCGACATGCGCGATGCGCAACGCGCCGCAGTGATGTGTTCTATACATGACCTTTTGATTTTGGATGTTGGATTTTTACAAAATTGGCGCAAAACTAAGGTTTTTTTTGGAAAAGTAGGGATGTTTCATTAGAGGTTATGCACTTTTAGTTTTTTGAAACACATGTAGAATGAATAATCATAAGTTGAAGTTCTTTTTAACAAGATTTGATAATTTTATCTTGAAAACGCGATTGAGGAAAAAGGGGGTTCAATGGGCTTAGTCGTTAGGAAATTTATTTTCCAACGACCCAATGACCCAACTTTTTTTTGCATAATTCGCATTCATAGACACAATATTTTTTTTTAAAACAAAGTTTCTTTTTCTAAACCAATCGCCAAACAAAGTTTTTTTTTCAAATCCATTCGCCTCCCGAACAAAATTATGATTGGATTGTATCTAATTTTATGTATTTTTAAATAATACATTAAAAAAATATATTTTGTATCTCCGTAACGCCCGCAACCTTTTTCGGTCTTAATAGTGTTACTAAGATAGTCGTTTAGGAAGCGTCGTACAGAAAAGAAATAGTTAAATATGTTAATGATATTCAAATGTTCAAGATGTTTTTAAAATTATGCTTTTCTTTACATCGTGAAATAAATGTGGTAAAATAACGATGTTGCCAACATTTTTTTACTTAAAACAAGGTTTATGACAAATTTTATTTTTACAAATATTAAAAATTTAAATCTCAAATGCGTTTGAAATATTAAATTTTAACAACAGATGAATTCATTTTTACATTTATAAAAACCTCCGGGTCATGGCAAATATAATAACATATTTCAATCAGAAGTTCGAAAAAAATCCCAATCTCCCAGCTGTGTCCGAGTCGTTTGAAGCATTCACCATCGACAAAAAAGTCGATACTGAACAAACGCACGAAGAAAAAGTAAAGGAATCCGAGAAGTACGCGCTTTGGAAGCGGTCAGCGACGAAACAAGCGGTTACAGGATGGTTGTATGAGCAGTTTCAAAAACACGCCCGCACGCCGAAGCAAACGCATGAAGGGATTGATTTTAAACGCACGGGGATTTCTAAAGGATTTAGAATCCATCCTGCGTTGACAACGTTTAGTGATAAAACGACGTTGCATTTTTGGACATACATGGCAGAATGTTTGATGCGGTCGGGCTATCGGACGGCACAATCGGATTCGCGCCTGTACAACCGCGACAATTATTGGATGGAAACTGTGCATCGACATGTGTTGCGTCCAGCGAATGAAGCGGATTGGCAAGAAACGCACTTTGCGGAAATCCGCTTAGAAGCGTTGTTGAAAGACGGTCATTTGTGCTATATTGAGTTACACGCGACGATTCCCGTATCGGATGTGCCGCGCAGTAGCTGCGATTTTGCGGAGATGATGGAGACATTTCTCAATTAAGGAATCATTTTTTGATACAGAAAGTTTGTTTTCTGTACAGTAAGATTGGGTGACTTGGCACGAATGCGTGCGAAGTTGCCCAATTTATTTTTTGGGTTGAAATAAACTATCAATATAATTCATTGATAATCAATACATTCGTATCGAATCAAGGTCGGTGAGGTTGCAACCTCGCCGACCTTTTGTATCGGTTATTTCAGTACGCGGTTTTAACGCTTTCCTGTCTTTAAAATAACACTTTTTCAGAAAGGAACTCTTTTTTTTAATTTTTTTTAATTTTTTTTAATTTTTTTTTTCACCAAAACTAATCGCATCTTTACATTGTTTTCTATGTGATTTATACGCCAAAAGAGGTCGTTTTAAGGCAAAAACAAGGTAAAAACGAGGTAAAATAGCCATTTTTTACCGAGTCACTTTCTTTTTTTACATAAAAATCGTTAATAACGTTAACGATGTGTTAACAGGTCTTTTTAATAGAATCTTTTGTTGTTACTTTGCGTCTATATAAAAGAAGCGACAAGATAGGAAACTTAAAAAGCTGAAAAGTCAGCGACATCACAAGTTCAAATAAATTCTCAGTCTTTTCATTCAAAGACTTCGATAAAGAATATGTTCATGGGATTATAAGTTTGTTGTTTTGGTCGCCTCGTTTCAGTACGTGGCGACTTTTTTTCCCATGATTGCGCAAGTTTTAAGGTTTTGTAAGTCGGCTTTTCCCGACAAAAAGCATGAGAGCAAAAGCATGAAAAAAATATTAATCCCGATTTTAAGAAAGTACCGAGCAGGTTGTGTGAAGGAATCAAAGCAGATTCGGTACTTTTTTAGAGTCGCTACAAAAAAATTTCCCTGGTTTTAGTTGGTTTTGTTTGTAATGGTGAAGAGGGCGGCAAAAACCGCCTTCTTTTTTTTTGCCCTTTCCCGAAATTTCTCCGTCACAAAGTCATTCCCTTGTGTATTTTTTGAATAATTCGTTACCTTTGCAGGTCATTTCACCTGTAAAGTTACCCGCGAATGACCCTTTATAATGAATCAACGCCTATATCAATTGTTGCTCGAAGCCAAAAAACGCAAGGAAAAAAAATTTGCGGTCTTAATTGACCCTGATAAAATGCGACTTGGTAATTTAGAACGGATTCTTGCCCTGTCCAAAGAGGCGCGAGTCGATTATTTTTTTGTAGGCGGTAGCCTCGTCGTACACGATATGATGGATTATTGTCTCGACACCATCCGAAAATTATCGACGATTCCGACCATTTTATTTCCGGGAAGTCCCCAACAAATCAATGCAAAAGCGGACGCAATTTTATTGTTATCCCTTATTTCGGGTCGAAATCCTGATTTATTGATTGGGCAACACGTTTTATCAGCGACGACTTTGAAAAAAAGTGGGCTTGAAATCATCTCAACTGGATACGTTTTGGTGGATGGCGGCACGCCGACAACCGCTTCGTACATCAGTGGGACGTTTCCGATACCTTATAATAAGGATGAAATCGCGGCTTGTACGGCATTGGCGGGGGAACAATTGGGGTTGCAGTTGATTTATCTGGATGCGGGCAGTGGGGCGAGTCGGGGCGTAAGCGAATCGATGATTACCATGACGCATCGGACGATTGACGTGCCGTTGATTGTGGGCGGCGGCATTCGCACGCCCGAACATGCGGCGGCAAATGTGCGGGCTGGGGCGGATATTATTGTGGTAGGCACAGCACTGGAACGCGAACCGGGACTGATGTTGGAAATGGCGGATGCGGTGCATTCGACTAAAAATAGTTTTAGAACGTTTTAACACATAGGATACATAGGCGACATAGTTCACATAGGGCAGATAGGGCAGATAGGGCAAATTGCCTATGATACAATAAAAGCCCTATGTGTCCTATGTCCCGTATATGTCCTATGTGTTTCAAAAATAAATTGGTATGCAAAACGGAATTGTTATAAAATCTACGGGTAGTTGGTATCAAGTGCGGCGTGATGGAGATGCGAAAACCATCCTTTGTCGCATTGTCGGCAAGCACCGATTGAATAATTTATTGTTGACAAATCCTGTGGCGGTCGGCGATAGGGTGCAATTTGCGTTGGAGGACGATGGCAATGGGATGATTCGTAAAATCCTGCCGCGCACTAATTACGTCGCACGACAATCGCCACACAATCGGATGGCAATGCACTTGGTCGCCGCGAATATTGACCAAGCGGTGTTGTTTACGACGGTGGTTGCGCCAATGTTTAAAGCAGGATTCATTGATAGATTTTTGTTAATGACGGAACCGCGCAATATTCCAACGCTATTGGTTTTCAATAAAGCCGATTTATACGATGAAATTACAATGGATAACTATTTGGAAATCAAAGAAATATATGAAAAAATTGGTTATCAAGTCTTATTGGTTTCGGCTACACAAGGGATGGGTTTAGAACCCTTGAAAGCGATTTTGAAAGATAAAGTGACTTTATTGAGTGGGCAATCGGGCGTTGGCAAATCTTCTGTGGTGAATGCGATGCAGCCACAATTGGATTTGCGGACGGGCGATATTTCGGATTATTCGGGCAAAGGGCAACATACGACGACGTTTGCAGAGATGCACGCGTTGAGTTTTGGCGGCTCTTTGATTGATACGCCCGGTATGAAAATATTGGGTTTCAATAATATGGATAAGTTTGATGTGTCTCATAATTTTAGAGAAATTTTTGCAAAATCGCTCAAATGTCGTTTTGGTGGTTCGTGTTTGCATCGGGAAGAGCCGTTTTGTGCGGTGAAGGCGGCGGTGGAAACGGGCGAAATTGCGGAAACGCGCTATGGGAATTATTTGGTGATTCTCGGTGAAGCCGAAGAACAAAAACATTGGGAAAAAAATAAAATGTAATATGGGTTTGAATTAGGATTTTTAGGATTTTTTAGGATTGAAAGGATTCAAAATCAATCCTTTCAATAACATTGGGAAAAAATAAAATGTAATATGGGTTTGAATTAGGATTTTTAGGATTTTTTTTAGGATTGAAAGGATTCAAAATCAATCCTTTCAATAACATTGGGAAAAAAATAAAATGTAATATGGGTTTGAAGTAGGATTTTTAGGATTTTTTAGGATTGAAAGGATTCAAAATCAATCCTTTCAATAACATTGGGAAAAAAATAAAATGTAATATGGGTTTGAATTAGGATTTTTAGGATTTTTTTAGGATTAAAAGGATTCAAAATCAATCCTTTCAATCCTAAAAAAAATCCTAAAAATCCTAATTCAAAAAATGATTAACATGTTAAAAATAGAGCATATCGGCATTGCCGTTAAAAATTTGGAAGTGGGGAACGCGCTTTTTGCCAAATTACTCGGCGCACCGCATTATAAAGTCGAAACCGTTGCTTCCGAACAGGTCAATACGTCTTTTTTTCAAGTGGGTGATTCTAAAATCGAATTATTGGAAGCGACGCATCCGAATAGCGCGATTGCGAAGTTTATTGACAAAAAAGGAGAAGGCATTCATCACATCGCCTTTGAAGTGGCGGACATTCATGCCGAGATGCGGCGATTGGAATCCGAAGGTTTTACCCTGTTGAATGCAGTGCCAAAACGCGGTGCAGACCATAAATGGGTGTGTTTTTTGCATCCAAAAGGCACGAATAGCGTATTAGTGGAGCTTTGTCAAACAATTATCTAAGTACTATAAGGTGACACAACATGAAAAGGGCGCAAAATGATTGGATTTCGCAATGGAACGTCAAAATTCGATAGCTACCGCCTTAAAATGGTATATCCAAATGGCTTGGAATGCACAATAAATTATTTTAATTATAAATATGTCTTTGCAAACGGTACAACGGATTTTAGCGTTGTAATTAACGCATACCGTACAAGTGATTGCCGTACTTTTGCAACAGGAAATGGATAATTCGTAAAAACAATGAACCTTTTAAAAAAATGGTGGGATATTTGGCAACCCAAAACCGTAGAAGATGAAGTCTTTGGTGCCTTACGCCCACAGGGAAATGGTATTTTTACAGGGGAAGGGCATTTTTATCCAACAGGGAAATCGGTGCAAATCTATATCAATGGGTTAGAATCGGGTCCTTCTGATGCACAACGGAGCTTTTATATCAAATTGCAACAAACGTTTCCAGTGATGAAAGATAAAATGTTGCCGTTTTTGCGGCGCGAATTGAATCGCCCAACACAGGATTTTGATATAGAATTTCCAATACATGCGATTACGATACCAAATGTGTTGGCTCCTTTTTTTGAATGGGACATGACTTTTGAAATGAAACATGACCCAAAGCATTTTTGTACCGTCTATTTTCAAGTTTGGGAGCCAATTAGAGTTGGCATTGACTGACTCAAATGGTCTGAATTAAGATTAGAATGGATTTCACTGTTTTTTTGGGGTGAGTGTTCTTTTTTTAAGAAAATTGGGCAAAGCCCAATTTTCTTAAAAAAAGAACGCTCACCCCAAAAATATTTTGCCGTCATGGTCGCGTAAAACCCTAATTTAAGGCAAATAATACACTGTCACAAAACACTACATTTTTGTTTTTTATCTATCTGAAAACCCATTATACTTGTACAAAAATAGCAAAAGAATAGAAAATACAAAAACAGTTTTTACAAATAAATTCAAATCTTAATTCAATTCCAATTCCTTACAAATGAAATATATCGTATTTCTATGTTTTAGTACAGCCTTATCCAGTACAATGGTTGCGTCCGAAATATATCCATTTGAGCATCAAAAAGATATATTTTCTAAAAAACCATTCCACCGTATTCACCACCCTCTTTCGAGTGTCGTGTTAGTTAGCCCACCTATTGTAAAAGTTGCGTATAGCAATCCAATGATAGTTGGGCAACAAGGCACTGTAACCTTTACGCTAACGAACGATGCGGGCAACCCCGCACAAACAGGTATCAGTTATACATACAATTTACCTGCGGGCTTGAGTTTCCCAAATGGCGCAACCGTGACCAATGCCTGTGGTGGCGGTACAGGAACAATTACAGGCAATACGGTAACGTTTTCCAATGGCTCTATGTCGGCAGGGACAGCGACTTGTACGCTAACCGCGCCTATTGTAGCAGCAGCCGAAGGCAGTATTAACCCCACTCGGGGCAGTTTCAGTGGGCTTGCGAATGCAGCCGAAGACCTCAACAATGGCGTAGGGGCAAATCCGACCAATATAGTGGTCAATCTACCTGCATGTGCGGCAAATGCAGGCGTATTAAGCTATTAAAGCAGTCGCATCACAAAAAAATCTTGTTAGCAGTAGAAAAATTTATCAAAGCAAAAAATTTTATTTTGAGAAAACCCGTATTTAAAAAATTGAAACCTTTTTGAATACACATTTCAGTTAACCACAAAAACCGTTCTAACTCATGTCAACAAGGAAATTTATATATTTTTTGTTGTGCGCTCACTTATCAGTTCATGCACACACGACTCATGTTGCACCTTCGCTAAAAATCAAAACACAAACTGTTGCAGCACCACAAAGCGTTTGCGCGGGTTATCATTATGTTCGGTGGGCAAAAGAAGGTTGGGAAGCCAATACTTTTACCAAGACGATTGAATTAAGCCATGGTTTGACAATGACCAATTTCGTAGAAGACCCGAATGATATATTATTGACAGCATACCCCAAATTGTATGAAGGGTTGCCTGCCTTATACATTTCAAGCAATAGTGCCTCCAAAGCGATTACTTGGACAACAGAATTTAACCAAACGATTTCAGGTTGTCATTTCAGTATTTATGATATTGAGCAAGCAGGTACTTTAGCAGAGTATGTAGAGGTACGGGGTTATAATGGATTTCAGGAAGTGCGTCCGACGATAAGTCGGGTAGGTAAAAGCAGTCTATCCGCACAACGGACGGTTGCGGCAGGTCAAAACTCCAATGCTAAAATGTTTGGTGCAACTGGAAAAATCAATTTATCTTTTACACAATCTATTGATAAAATAGTCATTACGTATAAAAATAATAGAAATACAGTGTATCCGCGCGGTGCAATGATGGTGATTGGCGATTTCGCAATTTTTTGTCCAGAACCGGGCATTCCGTTGGAATTAATGGAATCCATGACTTTATCTAAAATTGCGCCTGTTGGTGCGGTCAATAAAGGAGATTTGGTCACGTACTTATTTCGGTTTAACAACATGGATACAAAGCCGCAAATGGTGCATTTTACCGATATTTTACCAGAAGGCTTGACATGGCTGCCCAATTCTTTTGTAAGCCAATTGAAAGGACAGGCAAATGAATACGGTGGTGGACGCACCTTCGTGATGAAAGACATCAAAGTGCCGAGTGGATTGAGTACTTTTACGATAGATGCGTATGTGGGCGCGGCAACAGGCTATTATGCACAGCAAGCGATGTTTCAAGTCAATGACCGACTTTATTTATCCGATGACCCAAATCAGCTTGGTCGGAGTAATGCAACCGCGCTTTTAGTGGGGTTACCAAAACCCGACGCGCCTTTGCGCATCACCAAAACGGTTTCTACCCCAACAGCGTTTAATACCGATATACTAACTTTTACATATATATTTAAAAATACAGGCAGTAATACGATTTTTGCCGATTTTATGGATGAAATCCCAGTGGATACAGCGCGGTATAAAATCAGTTCTCTTACGTTTGATACAGGCATTATTGGGATGGAAAACCTATATTCCAATTCGAGTTCTTTGTATATCAATGATTTAAGTATTCCAATTGGCATGTCTCGCCTCAGCGTACAAGTCGAGTTAAATGGCTGTTCGATTGGGGCATACACCAATGCCGCTGTCGTGATTCCAAAAGCAAGGAATGGATACCGCCCGATTGAAATCATTTCCAATGAAGTGACTTGTTTGGTCGTGCCGAAACCTGTTTTTCAATTTGTCACAAATAAGTCACATCCAGCTTTGAAAAATAGTTTTATAGCCAATGGCAATACCAATCAGATGGGTTACATCCAGTTCAATGTGACTGTTTTACAAGGTGGTAAAACCACTTTTAACGTCAAAGGAGCAGGGATTTCGGGGAGTTTGACGACCATGCTTACGCCAAATGTCAATACCTTGACCATCCCTGTTTGGTATGATGGCTCTGGTGCGGATGGCTTACGTACCCTCACGATTACGTCAGAATACCAAGAAAAAGCCTATATCTTGGAAATGCCCATTGAACCTGTTTTCAAAACTGCGGTCGCCCGTGTGAATGGTTATTAAGCAACAGCGCATGAATCTGAACTTACATACCTAAGATTTCCAAACAGTAGAGGCGTAATAATATCCTGCTTTGAAGTGCGGAAATAACAGTGTCCCCAGAAAACGCGTGTAGGTTCGCTCTATTTAGACGGATTTACACGTTTTTTTGGCAGGATTACGAAATGTTATATGTATTAATTTTTGAAAAGCATGATTTTATAACAAGTCAAAAATTGGAATGTTGAAAAATAAATTACAAAAACTACTGTGTATTTTAATACATGTTTCAGGATTCATTGCGCCGTTGCAAGCCGAAGGGACTAAACAACTTAGCCCAACTGCAACCGATATGGTACATCTTTATCTTTGTAACACGTCCAATAATAGTTTTGGACGGTATGATGGGGTGGATAATCAACGCCTCTACATTCACATCAGTAACCCAAGTACGGAACAAATCTTTTTAGGCTTTGCACAAGCGCGCAGTGCGATAGCTTATCCGTGTTCGGGCAATGTGCTGACGGCGTATTTTAGGATAAAAAACGCCAGTGGTACGGTAATTTATCCAACAGTGGGCAGCGCGACGGGGCAAGCACTTCCTGCCAATATTGCTGGTTGGGCAAATGCAGTTGCTGGTCCCAATCAAATCGTAGGGGCAGGTGGCTATAATGCGGTACAAGTCGATCCAGCAGCTTTTGGTGCAGGTGATTATTATGTTGAATTTAGCACAAATGCAAGCGCGTATTCGAGTACGCTCATAGCGATGCCTTGGTGGGATATTACCGTTGCTACCAAAGGCGGTAGTCCGACAGCTATCAATGGACGCGTCTTTGCTAAAAACTGGGCAATGGCAACACCACCTATCAATTGTACGGGAACTTCTGGTTGCGCTTCTGCCGACCAATTTGGTACTTTTGACCGTGCTTTCAATGGTACTTTTCACGTTTACTCTACGGCGGATAGTCTTGTTACCAAAGTTAATTTTGATAGCTCAGGATTACGCCCTTATGCGTTTAATATTTTCTTCAATAACACTGGCACTGGCACCACAGGGAATATCTTGACCGATAGAAAATCGGTTTTAGGGCTTGCGAGTGCCGCCGCCTTATATCCGATTTTTTTAAGTAATCCTGACTCGATTGCCTATCCGAGTGGGCATATCGGTGGTTTTACAGCCGAACCTTTTTTGGTGAGTTGTAACTCGCTAACAGGCACTTTTTACGTAGAAGTGGATAAAGCAGGGCAAATTGATATTTTGGTCGATTTATCGCAACCGGGCGCGCCCTACCTATTTGATGCGGGGACGCGAGATGTGGCTTTGGCAATCAAAGTAGTGCCGCAAATGGGGGAAGTGCCGCCCTATCGACGCACCGTCTTTTGGAATGGGAAAGATGGGCTTGGGGCGCAGGTCAATTTGAGCGTACCCCTCACGTACACGGTCAACTATTCACAGGGTATTTTCCATTTTCCCATCTATGATGCAGAGTTTTTTACAAAAGGGTTTAAATTTGAAACGGTGCGCCCTTCGCCACCGTTAGGTGCTGTTGCCATCAAAAATTACTATGATGATAGCAATATTACTTTTTCTAATTTAAATGGAAATCCAAAAGTAGAGTTAAATGGTTGCGCAGCCCCTTGCCATAAGTGGAATAACATGTGTTATGGGGACGTAACAACCGTAAATACATGGTTTTTTGGGAGTGAAGAAAAACGTTTTAAATACGAAGCCTCTGTTTGTTGGGTGGATGCTTGGCGGGATAGTGCTGTTGTTTCGACGACTTCCTCGACGATACCTGTTTTGGCAAATGATGGTGGTACGCGCATAGACCCGTCGAGTTTGACGACAAGTGGGGTAGCACAGCCTTTGCATGGAACCGTTTCGGTCGATCCTGTCACGCATTACATCCTATACACGCCCACTATTGGGTATGTCGGCAGGGATAGTTTTCAATATCGAATTTGTGATACGGGTACGTATTCGTGTGATACCGCTTGGGTTTGGTTAAATGTTATTTATTGCGCCCCTTTTAGCGCACCGATGGTGAACATTGTGCAACCGCCTTGTGTAGGCGTAGGCGGGACTATTACCGTAACATCACCCACCTTAGGTATGATGTATAGTTTCAATAATGGGGTCAGTTTTCAAGCAGGCGCAACTTCCGCACCGTTAAGCCCCAATACGTATCAAGTACGGGTGCGAGACAACAGCAATACTTGTGTCTCTGACCCTCAAACAGCAGTTTTAATGGCTCCGCCGCCGATTCCTGCACCGACGGTCTCTGAGGTGCAACCTACTTGCCAAATCAATACAGGGACAATTACCGTTACATCACCTGCTTCGGGCGTAACGTATAGTTTTAATAATGGGGTTACTTTTCAAGTCAGTGCTACTTCTAATCCACTGACAGTCAACACGTATCAAGTAGTGGTAAAAGATAATAACAACAGTTGCATTTCTGCGGCTGCGCCTGTCACGCTGGCTGCGCCGCCGCTTTGTTGCGACAATACCACAGGCATTATTACCTTTCAGATTGCAGGGCAAAACACCGATTCCACTTATTTCCAACAATATGCTTTGACGGATACCAATGGCATTATCCTGCAAATGTCCACTATCAAGCGATTTGAAGGGTTGACTTCGGGACGGTATAAAGTCTATGCCCTTAATTTTGAAGCCACTTCAACCGTCAATGGCTTTACCTTAGGGCGCAATATTGCAGGCGTTACAGGCAGTTGTGTCCAAGTTTCTGCGCCTTTGTCGTATTTGGTTTGTTTGATGGAAATTATGAATAATGGATTGGATGATGATTTTGATGGGCGGATTGATGGAGAAGACAGCGATTTGCCGCCCATGACTTGTAATAATACTTCAGGCAATATCACATTTAGCGCAGCATGGCAAAACACGAGTTGGGATTACACGCAACAATATATATTGACCGATACATTTGACATCATTCGACAAATTTCGACGCAACCTTTTTTCAATCAGGTCGCATCGGGCGATTATCGGGTCTTTGCATTGAATTATTATACAGCTACGGGTGTTTCGGGGCTAACAGTGGGTGCGGCATGGCGACTTGTAACAGGCAGTTGTTACCAAAAATCCCCTGCTTTATTATTTAAAGTTTGTATTACACCAGAAATATGCAATAATGGCATAGATGATGATAATGATGGTTTGATTGATGAAGAAGATATTGACTGTGGTACGCAAGCATGTAACAATACAACGGGCAATATTGCTTTCAGCATTGCCGGGCTTCGCGCTGATTCTGTCTTTAAAGTGAAGTACTTACTAATCAATTCATTAGGGACAATTCAGAAAATAGACACCTTAACACAATTTAGTAATGTAGCCACTGGACGATACCGCATTTATGGCGTGAGTTATGATACCACAAACCCTGTAACGGGGGGAAATGTGGGGCAGCAAATGGCTTATGTAAGTAATTTTTATCAAAAATCTTTGCCTTTATTGTATAAAGTCTGTATTGCCACTGAGATTTGTGGCGATGGCATTGATAATGACGGAGATGGACTCATCGACGGAGAGGATGCCGATTGTCCGCCTTTGGCTTGTACGGATATGAGTAGCTCGATTTCCGCTACCTTCAATTTGCCTTCTTTGCCGTATTACACGCAGCGATACGCTTTGACCGATAGTACGGGTCGCATTTTGCAAGTCGCTTCTTTTGCACAATTCAATAATTTGGGCAGTGGTTCCTATCGGATTTATAGTGTTCTGTATGATGCGATGATGGGCATTCAACACCTAACGCCCAACGATACGATTACCAAAGTCACAGGCAGGGATTTTTCCGTTTCCGTGCCACAGTTGCGCCGTGTTTGTTTGACTGCGCCAACGGAGATTTGCAACAACCTTTTGGATGATGATAATGATGGATACATTGACTGTGAAGATACTGATTGTGTTGCCTGCGTTTGTAATAATGCAGATGGTACGTTGACTTTTAATGTTTCGCTGAACAATCCGTCTGCCAATCATACCCGCCGTTATCTATTGACAAATCTTTTGGGGGTGTTGATACAAACCTCGAATCAGCCTATTTTTACCGATTGTGCCAACGGCAGTTATCGGGTTTATACTTTTTTTTATGATGCAAGCCAATTTACGCCTACTTTTGCTTTGGGTAGCACCGTTGCAGCGCAAGCAGGCGCGGGAACGAGTGTTGAATTGAATCAGCTTTTCAAAGTATGTCGTCCAGAAAGCAATTACGAGGTGCAAGTGGTCGTGCAAAACTATGATTGTGCCACTCAAAAAGCAACGATACAGCTTCAAGTGCGCACCAAAGCAGGCACCAGTCCTTTTATGATGGGCGATGCACACTTTCGGTTGAATTATGATACATTGGAAATGCACCAACCTATCTTGCGCAATCAAAATCTCTTTTCCAATGCGGCAATGGCTTTGGATAGCAATTATCAAAATCAAACTTTAACGGGCAGTTCGGAAGCAGCGCGCAACGCTGATTTAGTGGTGAATGTGGCGTATTCGGGCGCGCTCAATAGTGGAAAATGGGTTAGTTCGACTTGGCTAACCGTCAGTACGCTTGAAATGACGGCGCAAAATGCGGCAACCCAACTCAACCTTACTTGGCGGACGGCGGTGATGCAGCCGCAAACGGAGGTCAATCAAATCAATTTGAGGGAACAAGCGGGCGATTATGAGTCAAAAACGGTGGCAGCAAGTGGGGTGTTTAATGCTTTGAATTATGATATACAAAATTTTTGCAATTGTATTTCATTGGATTTGAAAGTATTATTGGAAGGTCCTTTCAGAGCAACTACGGGTACGATGCACACGGTGCTGAATCAACGTGGGTTATTACCCGGACAAATCCCACTTGGATTATTTGGGCAACCGACCCCGTCAGGACAGCCCTACGCGGCTGCGCCTTGGTACTATTACGGGAAAGAATCAGTCTCTACTTATGCCCCGACTGTGGTGGATTGGGTGTTAGTGACGGTGCGTTCCGACAGTGCCTCTGCCGATAGTGTTGTGTTGCGGCAAGCAGGCTTATTACATCAAGATGGACGAATTGAGTTTATTCATAATTGCTGGTATCTACCGTCTGGTAAACGGTATTTTGTGGTGGTTGAACACCGCAATCATCTCGGCGTGATGAGTCCAAATGGGCAAGTCTTGTCAAATGGTTCGGTGTTTCGCCACGATTTTACGCTTGCGGATAGTTATATTTGGAATAATCCATTGTCCGCAGGGCAAAAATGGGTCGGTGGTAAATGGCTCTTACTTTCTGCAGATGGTCGAAAAAATACTTTTTATAATAATTTTGACCTTGACCTATTGGATAGGTTGTATTGGAAAGAGCAAACAGGTGTTTTTGATGCCTATCGAGATAGTGATTACAATTTGGATGCGGATGTTAATCTTTATGATGCTTTATTGTGGAAACGCAATAATGGGCAGACTTCAAAAGTGCCGCACCGCTAAATGTCATATATAGGCACGTAGTTTGTAAATATAAGGTTTCGGAGGCAGTGCTTCCGAAACCTTTATTGATTTACTTGGTTTTCGCTGCATTTTTGTTGAGAAAATACTTGTAGCGAAAACCAAGTATTTAAACTTAGCTGTTTCGGAGGGTTTTTGCCCTGAAAATGGAAGTTCAAACATTTTTAATCAAAATCAATTTAAACTTATGAGACAAACTACCTTTTGGAGTGCGGTGGCGTGCTGCTTATTCTGTTACATGCCTTTGAAAGCACAATCTTGGCTACAATGGCAAGACGAATCACCTTACCTTTTTCCAGAAAAATCTGTTTGGATTTTTCCGAAAAATATCGAAAATTTCAAAACGGCGCAAACCCAAATTTGGGTTAATAACCAATGGCGGGATTCTATCCGTTTTAACAATGTATTGAATGCCAATGGTTTAGTGCAAAGCACCAGAGCCGAAATCTATGATAATGGATTGTGGTTGGATGATGGGACTTCCCTTTTCACCTACAATGCCACTGGACAATTGATACAATTGCGCGCAGGTTTGGGTGCGCCCGCCAGCCTTTTGCCTTTCACGCGCGTTCATTATACGCTTGGGGCAGGCGAGCGCGTCGAAAAATCATTGGCTGAGTCTTATGATATTGGTACAGGGCTGTGGACTATTTCGGATTTAGACAGCAATATTTACGCGCCCACAGGTCAGCAATTGCTCCATTTCAATATGAGTTACGATAGTCATCTGCGCACTTGGGAGTTGTTTCAAAAAGATTCTATGACCTATCAAATAGACGGCAAATTGGACAAAACTTTTATCAAAGACCCGATTAATGGATACGGCGCGACTTGGGATGGGCGATATGTGCGCACCTATGATGCAGGAAGGCTTTTGCAATTGCGATATGACATCCCCGCTTTCAATGCGAATGGTGCGCCGATAATCCCATTGGTATGGGATTCGATAGGAGGCGCGAAACGAATTGATTATACGTATAATGCTCAAAATCAAGTAGTACAAATGACTTTTCAAGGCAAAGGGGTTTCAGATAATCCTTTTGTAACGATGATACGGTATCGCTTCGCCTTAGCTGCTCATGGCAAAGTGAATGAGGAACTGCATGATGAGTTTAATCGCTTGACGCAAACTTGGAGTAATGTCAGCAAAACTACTTACACCTATTATCGAACCAGCATGAGTGAAATCGCTCCTGAAACCGCTTTGACAGTTGCGCCGAATCCTGTACGCGATGGACACCTACATTTGGCAATCGAAGGGAATGGAACAATGCAATCATTGGAATTATATGATGTGTATGGACGGAGTGTTTTTACACAAAACATTGATAATCAAAATAATATTGATTTGAATTTAGATAATACGTATCGCGGTCAATACGTTTTGCGCGTTCAAACAGACCAAGGTTTGATTACTAAAAAAATACTATTTTTGAAATAAGGGACTTGCGTAAAGTCCTACTTGGATTCAATCCTTTTTTGCGTATCTTTGCCCTCTTTTCATTCCAAAATAAGGATTATGACGGGCGAAATTAAGTCTAAAATTGATAAAGTGTGGGAAGCCTTCTGGACAGGGGGGCTTTCCAATCCATTAACGGTCATTGAACAAATGACTTATCTCCTCTTCATCCGTAAGCTCGACGAAGAACAAAAAATCAAAGAAGCGGCTGCCTTTGAACTTGAGCAACCGATTGACGCGCCGATTTATCTCGAAAAGGAGTATCCGTTGCGGTGGAGTCGTTTCAAAGATTTGGAATCGGGCGAAATGTTTCATCTTTTCATCCAACCTGATGGTATTTTTGATTTTATCCGCAACATGGGTAATCAACAAAGTGTCTTTAGCCAATCCATGCGCGGCGCGACTT
>JAAFJT010000043.1 GCA_013298955.1 Chitinophagales bacterium | reverse complement strand
TTGCCCATTTTTTAACTTCTGTATGGTCAAAAATCAATAAATAACCTTCCTCCAACTGTTGTGATTCCAAATAATCGGTCAATTGAACCAATCCTTTTTCATGCAATTTGGGTCCGCGCCAGAGTTTCAATTCGGCGATATATTTATGTTCGTAATACGTAATCACCACATCTAACCGCTTTTCCTCCGAAATCTGTGGTTCTTTAAAATCATAACCCGCGCCGTTGATAATCGGTTTCAAAAATGCCAAAAACACGAGTCGCCCATGTCTT
This sequence comes from Chitinophagales bacterium, assembly GCA_013298955.1. Taxonomy (GTDB): domain Bacteria; phylum Bacteroidota; class Bacteroidia; order Chitinophagales; family Saprospiraceae; genus JAAFJT01. The sequence goes on along the minus strand of JAAFJT010000043.1, from coordinate 37,957 downwards.
TCCAAGAATTTGCGGTCTTTTCCGCTATATTCGCGCTTCATAAAGGATTGAAAACCCATTAAAACGGCTTCCATATTCAACGTTTTATCATCATTTCGATAGCCGCCCCCAAAATCAACGCGTTTCGAGATTTGCGCCCATTCCATTTTACTCGTCATGTAATTGACAATCACTTCTTGATAAATCCGATTGTGAATGACAAAAACGCCGTTTCGTTCGGTCAAGAGACCATACAATAAAGCGATATGAGCCACTGGATTGTGGAGATTAAAACTCAATCGTTCCCCATCTACTGCAATCGTGTAAACCATTTCATACAATGCCGTATTATTTTCCAGATGTTTGATTTGGCTTTCAAAATTGGTATTATTTTCTTTCACTAATAATTTGACCGCCGTTTCAATGTCTTCTAAAGTCCAACTTAACGTGTTTTTAGCAGGTAAAAGCACTTCATCTATGATTTTGCACAACCGACTCACTAAAAAAGGATAGCCCGATGTATAGTAAAATAAGCCATAACTCATGGCAGCAACATCCATTTGAACGCTTCGTTCCCGCACATAATCCTCCAACATGGGTTGAATTTCGTGCGGATACAGGTTCATATCCACATTAAAATCTGCGGCAATGTTCCAAGGCGAATTATATTTCTGTTCGGAATCGGGTCGAATTTTCATTTTCAACGATTTCACATCATGCACCCCTGCCAAAACAACCGAATGGAAGGTTGGCATTTCGCTTCTGGTTAGAAATTTATTCCGTAACATTGCCAAAAACTTAATAAAAATTTCGTTATTGCTACTTTGATCGACTTCATCTATTAAAACGACTATTTTTTGAGTACTTTTTTTAACCAATTGGCTGATAAGCGTCGATAATTGTTTTAAATTATTGGTTTTCTCAATCCGTTCATTCAGCCATTCTTCCAAATGCGTCGCTTGATAACTCGCATATTCGCCTAATAGATATACAAATCCTTGTGCAAATTGTTTTTCGGTTTCAAACATATCGTTTCCAACCCCTTCAAAACTGATATTAAACACCAAATAACCTTGTTTTTGACGCAACGCATGGCTTATCGCATATAACGCAGTGGTTTTTCCATATTGGCGCGGTCGGTTGATAATGAAATATTCGCCTTCATGCACCAATTTCAAGGTAGCTGCCATTTTCTGAGAAACATCTGCCATATAATGTTTATCGGGAAAGCAATTACCTGTGACATTAAATTTTTTTTCCATTGGATTTAGATTTGGATTCAAAATAAGGGCAAATATAGCATTTTCTTTCTAATAAGGAATGTTTGTTCTGCGTTAATTCAATTATTTGTTTTACAAAAATAGCTTTTTTATATTAATAAAAACTTTATGTTTTAAATAATTTGTCAAAAATAATTGTTATGTTTAGTTTTGCCGCGTTAGAGTTTTACTAAAACAAAATCACTACCAGAATGGATACCAATATTTTACGCAATATGCTGAGAAAACCTCTCAACTAAACTAACTTGAGGCGTTTGACCACTTCATTGAATAGGATTCTACTTAGATTGCGAATAAAAGTTTGGTACAATCCAATTTTTTGCGTAAAATTGCACCGCTTTTAATGATACGTAAAATAACTTTACAAAAATGAATAATATTGTCGCCATCGTTGGCAGACCTAATGTAGGCAAATCCACTTTTTACAACCGATTGGTCGGCGGCCGCGATGCGATTGTTGATAATGTTTCTGGTGTCACCCGCGACCGTAAGTACGGTATGACCGACTGGAATGGCAAACGGTTTATGGCAGTGGATACGGGCGGTTTCGTGCATGGTTCGGAAGATGTGTTTGAAGCGGCGATTCGGTCGCAAGTCAGGTTAGCGATTGAGGAGGCTTCGGCTATCATTTTTATGGTGGATGCGGCTTCTGGATTGACGGATTTGGATGAAGATGTGGCAGATATGTTGCGGCGCACCCGCAAACCAGTGTTTTTGGCGGTCAATAAGGTCGATAATCACAAGCGGTTGATGGATGCGAATGAGTTTTGGAGTCTTGGCTTTGAACATGTTTTTTTCATTGCGTCGATTTCGGGCAGTGGAACGGGTGAATTATTGGATGCGGTTGCAGAACAAATTTCAGATGAGCCTGAAATCAAATCCGATTTACCGAAAATTGCGATTATTGGACAACCGAATGTGGGTAAATCCTCCCTCACAAACGCGCTTTTGGGAGAGGAACGCAATATTGTAACTCCGATTGCGGGAACGACTCGCGACCCGATTCACTCGCATTACAATAAGTTTGGCAAAGAATTTTTGTTAATTGACACCGCAGGCATCCGAAAAAAAGCGAAAGTCCATGAAGATTTAGAATTTTATTCGGTGATGCGGGCGATTCAAGCCTTAGACGAGTGTGATGTGATGATGTTGATGATTGATGCGCAATCGGGAACGATGGAAGCGCAAGATATGACGATTTTCCGTTTAGCGATGGACAGGCATAAAGGCATTGTGTTATTGGTCAATAAGTGGGATTTGGTGGCAAAAGAAACCAATACAGCGCGTGATTTTGAAGCAAAATTGAAGGAAAAGTTGTCTCCATTTAGTGATGTGCCGATTATTTTCATCTCGGCATTGGAAAAACAACGAATTTTCAAAGCGGTCGATATTGCGTTGGAAGTTTATGAACGCCGTAAAACGAATATTAAAACCTCTGTTTTAAACGATTTCTTGGAAGAAGCGGTTGCCAAATATCCTGCACCTGCGTATCGGGGCAATTTGTTGAAAGTCAAATATGCGACGCAATTGAGTAATTTACATTATCCAAGTTTCATCTTTTTCTGCAATCATCCCAAACATTTGGGCGAAAATTACAAACGATATTTGGAAAATGAGTTGCGTAAGAAATTTGATTTTTCGGGCGTGCCGATAAGTTTGTTTTTCAGAGAAAAATAAAAGTTGTGTAAATCCTTTTTTGTTGTATTTTTACAAATTAAATTGCGTCAATTTCCAAAATTGACGCAATTTTAATTTAAGAATGTGTAAAATCAATATAATGTGATACAATTGGAACGCGGATGACACGGATTTTGCGGATTTACGCAGATTTTTTTGTTGCTTTGCTTTAATTTCCAGCTATAGGTTCAAATAATCCGCGCAAATCCGCAAAATCCGTGTCATCTGTGTTCCAATTGTATCACAAATGGAGCATAATACTGAAACATATCAAAAAATGAAATTATTTGTATTCGGCATAGGTGGCACAGGTGCGCGGGTCATCAAATCGTTGACGATGTTGTTAGCCGCAGGTGTGAAAGCGGGTCATGCGACTGAAATCATCCCGATAATGGTGGATCCTCATCAAAATAATAAAGATTTGAATCGAACCATTCAATTATTGGACAATTATCAGGCGATTCATGGCGCACTTCAAAATCCACAAGATGGTTTTTTTAAAACAAAAATTAAAACCTTAGAGGAACTTAATAAAGATAGTAATCTACAAAGAACCTTTGCTTTTAATATGCAAGGTGTTCAAAATGAACGATTTAAACAATATATTGAGTATGCTACCTTAGACGATGCCAATAAAGCATTGGCTGGATTGCTCTTTTCTGATAAAAATTTGGAGACAGAAATGGAGATTGGCTTTGTTGGCAATCCGAATATTGGGAGTGTGGTTTTGAATCAGTTTAAAGAATCCGATGAATTTGCGGCTTTTGCGTCGAATTTTGAACAAAATGATAGAATTTTCATTGTCAGTTCTATTTTTGGAGGAACAGGCGCGGCGGGTTTTCCATTGATTTTAAAAAATATTCGCAATGCGCAACCGCCGACTCAAAATCATGCGTTTTTGAATAATGCTAAAATTGGCGCGGTGACGGTGCAGCCCTATTTTGGCGTTTCGCCCGGTTCGGGTCAAATTGATAAGGCGACTTTTATCACAAAAACTAAAGCTGCTTTGAATTATTATGAAAAAAATGTGTCGGGCAATCAATCCGTGAATGCCCTCTACTATATCGGCGATGAAGTGACGCGGGATTACAACAATGATCCCGGTCAAAATGGGCAACAAAATGATGCGCATTTCATCGAATTGGCAGCAGCTTTGTCTATTATTGATTTTGCAAGTTTTTCAGATGGCGAATTGGAAGTGAAAAATGGACGCGCTGTGAAGCCTGTGTATCGAGAATTTGGGATTCGAGAAGATAGTCAAAATCTAAATTTTTTAATGCTTAATGATGTTACACAACAAATTATAAAGAAAAAATTATCACAATATGTTTTTGCAATGCAATATTTGAAACGCGAATTAGTCAAGGCGATTGCAACGCGTCAACCATTTGCAATGCGCGATGCACCGAAAATTGATAGTTCGTTTACGAGTAATAATTTGTATCGAAACAACGTGGTTGATTTTAATAAATTGTTTGAAGAATGGTTGCGAGAGATGAGTACGAATCGGCGAAGTTTTGCGCCCTTTGATTTGAATACGTTGCAATATGCGGAATTGATTGCAGGTATAAAAACGAAAAAAGGGTTTGGGTTTTGGTCTAATTCCAAAGAAATTAGTGCGGATACGTTCAATGATGCATTGAATCGAGCCGAAAAAGGCAAAATTTTTCCAGATGCGATGCGCAAATTAATGACGATTTTGTATGACGGAACGCAATTGTTATTGAATGAAAATTATGATGATTTTAAATAATATACTTATTTAAGATTCTGTTTTTTAAGTTCCGCCACTGCAAAATCTGCAGCCCGCGCGGTCAATGCCATATACGTGATAGACGGATTGACACAAGATGAAGAAGTCATCGCCGCACCGTCCGTTACAAAGACGTTTTTACAAGCATGCACTTGATTAAAAGCATTCAAAACTGATGTTTTCGCATCCCGTCCCATGCGCGCCGTACCCATATCATGAATGCCCAAACCCAAATGCGTTGGATAATCGAAGGACGTTATATCTTTGAAACCCGCCGTATCTAACATTTCCACCGCCGATTGCATCATATCTTTCCGCATCGTAAGTTCATTTTCCCCAAAAGCAGCATCAAAAACAATCAGTGGAACGCCCCATTTGTCTTTTTTATCGGCATCCAAAGACATCCGATTGTTCGGATTGGGCAATACTTCCCCAAAACCACCAATCCGAATGCTCCAAGAACCGGGTTTGGTCAAATCTTCCTTGAAAGTTGCCCCAAAGCCATCCGCCTGAACGCCTCTGTTCCAATCGTCTCGACTGGCACCCCCTTGATACCCAAAACCCCGCAAATAGGATTGTTTATCGCTGCCCCAATTGCGGAAACGCGGAATATACAACGCATTCGGACGTTGACCAAACATATAATCTTCTTCAAAACCTTCAATCCGCGCCCCTGCACCCACACCTAAATGATGATCCATAATATTCCGTCCCACTTGGTCGCTGTCATTGCCAAAACCGGTTGGAAAACGATTGGATTTAGAATGGAGCATCAACGCTGCCGTATTCATAGAACCTGCATTAAGAAAAATAATTTTGGCAAAATATTCCTCCATTTGCATGGTTTTTTGGTCAATCACCTTAATTCCAGTTGCTTTTCCTTTCTTTTCATCATAAATCAACTCCGAAACAATCGAATCATGCAAAATCGTCAACCGTTTAGTGCGCATCGCCGCAGGAATCGAGCCTGATATGGAACTGTAATAACCACCAAATGGGCATCCGCGTGGACATTTATTGCGGAATTGACAGGTTCCGCGCCCCAATTCCGTATGCACTTTTTGCGGTTGCGTCAAATTAGCAACCCGACCTATCGTTACAGGTCGATTGAGTTTTTCTTTCAGCATTTTTTTGAAATGCAATTCAGGCATCGTCATCGGCATTGCGGGCAAAAAATGACCATCGGGAAGCACGTCTAAACCTTCGGCTTGACCACTGATACCAACAAATTTTTCAACATGTGTGTACCATTTTTCCAAATCTTCATACCGAATGGGCCAATCTACCCCATTTCCATCTTTCAGATTTGCCTCAAAATCTTGTTTGTTCCAACGATAGGATTGCCGCCCCCAGTGCATCGATTTTCCACCAGTATGATAAGCGCGAATCCAATCGAAAGGACGTTTTTCGACATAAGGATTTTCCGTATCATTGGTGAAAAATTTATCGGTTTCTTCGTTCACTAATCCCCAAAAACGTTTATTTGCCCACCGTTCTTCGGCAGCATAAGTGCTTACTTTACCACGATGTTGCAAATCCCAAGGTTCTTTCATCGCGGTCTCGTAATCCGTAACGTGTTTTACTTCTCGTCCGCGCTCCACCATCAAGACTTTTAGACCTCTTTCAGTCAATTCTTTGGCAGCCATACCACCTGTCATGCCTGAGCCAACCACAATAGCATCATAACTATTTTTTTTCTTGGCATCTATATTTAGATTCATCTATTTTTTATTTTTAAAGTAAAAGGAATGGTACGAATCGCGTATTGCTTGCTTGCAATTAGTAAGCATACGCTTTTTGATTCGGTTTTAATTTGGTCAATTCAAATTTGGAAGGAATTTGAACGTATTCAAAAGAGGATTTTACGCCTACTTCCGATGTAAAATAGCCCAAAAGGGTCAATTCTTTCATCAAACGCCAAAAAGGTACGCCTTTAAAACCCGATTTCATCAAGGTTTTGGTTTCGGCTTCTACCTTTTTCAGCCGTTCGGTCTGCACAGTGGCGGTCATTTCCAAGAATTTATCTTGCTCCAATGCTGCTATGCCTTCCATAAAACTCAAATGTTCTGGTTTGGCATAGCAATCTTTAAGCATCATTTCGATAAAAGCAGGTACGCCCGCCTCTTTTGCTCCTGCGGTACTGGTTTTGGGAAGAATCAATTCAGCGATTTCGGCAACGATTTTTCGTTGCAAGTCCGTTAAAGTGAAATTGGATTCATCAAAAAGAGCCACCTGTTCCCATCGGTTCATTGCCAATAAGGTAGGTGCTGAAAATGCACCGCCTAATAATAAGGCGACTTTCTTAATAGCATCTCGTCTATGCATTGTTTTCTATTTTAATTTTGATTTGAATTGGTATAAGTTTCGGAAACGGATTGTAATAAGTAGTCGTAACGAAATAAGCTATCATAATGTAAATAATTGATAATCAATATATTAACGTTGGCGAGGTTGAAACCTCGCCGACGTTGGCGCGGTTTTTTTAATAGTTTATTACGGCGCGACTACTTAAAATATCCCTTTTTTCGCTTTCCACTTTTAATGAAAATCAAGTGGTTAAAATTTAAGTTTTAAAATTACAAAATTCTGTATTATTTTAATAATAAAAATCTAATTTTAGAAAAAAAAGATTTTTTGAAATCTTGTTTCCTTTTATCTACAAAAATACGATTTTCGTTCCTTTTATTTTCAGAAACATTCGTTTTTAAAACATTTATTTTTAAAATATAAAAGTTGTTTTGCACGCTTTTTATACATTAAAAGATTTTATTAGATTTTAAATAGTCAAAAGGAGTAAAAATTGTACAAATAATAAGTGAAATGATGCAAATTTGTGGCAAATTGCAAGTTCTTTCGTATATTTAGCGCAAAATTAAAAATCGTAGCAGGCAAATAGCAAAAAAATATTTTAAATAAAATATTTTAAAAAGTATATTTTTGAAATTATTATATAGCCGTTTAATTTTGAATTTATAACACATTGATTATGAGCAAAGTATTAGCACTTCACAATAAAACCGTTGAAGGCGGACATTGGTATAATTCCGCCGCCTACGGACGCACACAGATTGACGCGATTGCAGACCCGACCGCAGGACAAACGCATATCGCCCCGACTTCGATTCCAAGTCCGTTTGCCCACATTGATTTGGTGCGGGCAGCTTTTCATAATATGACCAAAGGCGAAAAATTGGAAAGTGGAACGTTGATTGATTTCAAATTGGTGTCAGATTGTTTGGATTTGGGGGAGATTTTTTTCCATTATGACCGTTTTAAAGACAAAATCAAAGTCATTACTTGGGATAAAAATCGGGATTTAAACCATTTGTTGCAATCCAAAAATATAAAACATAGGCGTTTGGGCGAAGTTTTGAAATTATATTTGGAACAAGACGCGGCGGCTTACAATTTTCGAGATTTTGATAAAATGTTTATTTTAGAATATAATCATCGGATTATCGGTGGCACTTCTCCTTCGACCCTGTTTTTTACCTCAGCGAATGATTTGAGTTTTATTGATATTACAATGAGCAATCATGACCGTCTTTTTGACAAAAGTTATAAGCATTTATACGAGCGAAGTGATGATTTTCAATTGTTTATGTATTCCATGCGCAAAGCATTTGGAACCGTTTTTGCGCAAAAATTTCCTGAATGGAATGCCTATTTGGATAAATGTTTAAACTTTTTGAGTCATAATCAGGCTGATTTATATCAAAAAATCAATCTTTTAACGATTGAAGATTATGCGAAAACGTATGACCCGTTGAATGCAGGTGCGATACATGATAATGTGTATATTTTGAAATCGGCGGATGGCAGTTTGTACATTCCGTTGAAAAAACAAAAAACACACGCGGATAATGTGCCTGTGCAAAGCGATTTTGCGATTGATTCCAACAAATTTGTGGGCGATAAAAAACCATTAGTGTTGCAACAAAATCATGATGGCATGTCTCAACGAGAACATCGCCCGATGATTTACCATAAAAATCCGTATCAACGCGCTACGCAAATCCCTCATTTTGTGTCCGAACACAACCTTGACAATCGGGAATTGCCCGGTTTGACGGGGATTAAATATCCATTTTTATTGATAAGTGATTTTTTAGAGCCGTATTTGATACGATTAGTTTATCCGATTCACAAGGCAAAATACTTTGATGGCAATGTTTCGGATGCCAATCCTGATGGAAAAGGCTATCTTTTGCCCATTTCAAAGACCTTTTTTGATTATTTTGACACTGATTTTTTAAAAAGCGTCATTCCAAACACCAATAAACGGGTTTTGGAAATGAACGTGCGCGATGCAGAACGGGTTTGGGTCACGCTTCGGATTCCGATTCAAGGCGATTCGTTTGTGGAATACACGCGGACGTATCAAAAAACATTGCGTACGCCCGATGCGAGTCGGAATGAAGGCGCGATGATTGAATGTCAATTGGGCGTTACGATTTATCCATTTTTGCAAAATCCGCTTGTTAAACCTGATTATCGCGTTTTAACGGTGGATAGGGACATCAGTGATGCAACGCATTTGCGCAAATACAACTTATTGTTTTATAAAAATGCTCAAAATACAGAGGTCAAAACCAAAGCTGTTAAAGAACGGAGTCGAAAAAAGTTGCGTCAAAATGAAGGGATTGAAATCAAAGTCGTAGAAGATAATTTTGATTATATTCAAATATCGGAAGGCATGGCGCAAGGCGTTTTGATTCCAAATTTTATTACGGAAAGTGACGGTGCTGAAAAATTTAAATTTGCAGTCGATTTTGGCACGACGAATACGCATATTGAGTATAAAAAAGGCGAATTACTACCCGTTCCGTTTGACATCACCGCAAAAGATTTGCAAGTAGGCACCTTGCATGACCCTGAAAAGGACATTTACGAAGGTGCGGAAGCCTTGCGGATTGTGCCAAGACAACTTTTTCCTGAAAAAATGGGCGTTGCTGAACATTTTGGTTTCCCACAACGCACGATTATTGCGCATGCGACGGATTGGGCAACAGGTGGAACGGATTATACATTAGCTGATTTTAATATACCATTTATTTACGAAAAAGAAAATATTCCGCAACATACGCGGACTTCCACGAATTTGAAATGGTCTAATAATAATTCACAAGAAAGCATTCAAAAAGTACGCGCTTTTTTTGAGAAATTAGCGTTTATGATGCGTTCCAAAGTATTATTGGATGGCGGCAAGTTGGCAGACACCGAATTGATATGGTTTTATCCTTCGAGTATGACCACGGATAGGCGTAATCGATTGAAAGCCATTTGGAAAGAGATATGGAAAAAATATTTTCCAAAAGCAAGTGAGCCGATTGAAATATCGGAAAGTCTCGCGCCGTTTTATTTTTACAAGGAAAATAATGATGTTTTTGCATCGGAACAACCTGCCGTTTCCATTGATATTGGCGGCGGCACGACCGATGCAGTGATTTTTAAATCCAATCAGCCGATTGCGTTAACATCGTTTCGATTTGCAGCAAATGCGATTTTTGGAGATGCGTATAGCAAAATTGGCTCTGCCAATGCGAATGGTTTTGTAGGTCGTTACGAAAGTATTATTCGTAAATTATTGGAAAACAATCAATTAGTCGAATTAGTACGGGTTTTAGATGGGATTCGATTGACAAATCGTTCGGAAGATATTGTTACATTTTTCTTTTCATTGGAAAATAATCAAGAAATAAAAAATCGTCAATTGCCGATTTCGTTTACCAATATTTTGCGCGGAGACGAAAATAAAGACATGCGGTTTGTATTTGTGTTTTTTTATATGGCGATTGTTTATCATATCGCACAATGGATGAAGGCGAAAGAAGTAGGCATGCCGCGTTATTTGACGTTTAGTGGAAATGGTTCACGGGTGTTAAATTTGATAACGGACAATCCTAAAACGTTGGAAAAATTGACAAAACCGATTATTGAAGCTGTTTTTGGCAAAAAATATGGGGTTCAACGCTTTGAAATCGTGCGCGAAACGCTGCAACCGAAGGAAGTAACCTGTAAAGGCGGGCTTTTAACGCCAACGGATTTAGTGGATTTTGACCCAGATGACATCAAAGCAACATTGCTTGGTGGGACAGAGGCGCAAATGGTCGAAGAGGATAATGTTAAATATGACCGCTTGAAACCACAAGATTTAGCATCCGTAGTGACGGAAGTTGAAAAATTTATCGATATTGCGTTTGAAATTGCAGATAGATTTGATTTTAGTGCCAATTTGGGTATTGAAGATGCTCATTTTGAATCTTATAGAGATATGTTAAAATCAGATTTGAAGCTGAATTTAGAGCGCGGTTTGGAATCAAAACGCGGAGAATTGACAAAACAAAGTGTTCGATTAGAAGAAACGTTGTTTTTTTATCCCTTGATTCCCGCGCTGAAAGATTTGGCATATCAGATTTACAAAGGGAAGCATTAAGAGCGAATTGGAACACGGATGAGGCGGATTAGACGAATTTTAGTGGATTTTTTTTTAAAATTCAAAATACTTGAACGATGCAAAAGGTCGGCGAGGTTGCAACCTCGCCGACCCTGATTCGACCTTGATTCGATAAGAATTGATTGACTATCAATGAGTTCCATTTTGATAGTTTATTTCGATTCAACTACTTATAAGTATTTCAAAAAAATTAAATTAAAAAAAATTAAAACCAATATTTGAACTATGAAGTGGAAATATACCCTCATTTTTACATTTTTTTTTATTTTCGCGTTGAAACTGGTTGGTCAACCCTTGAATTTGGAAGTTTATGACGGCAAAGTGGATGTGCGCAAAGCCTATAAAGATGTTATTTTTTCGTTCAAAAATCCGAAAAATACAGCACCCTATTTAAAAACATATGAGCAATTAGCCAAATTTGATACGCTTTTCACCGCCAATTCGAGTTTTGAGCATTTGCAAAAAGCGGTCACTATCTTGGAAATGATGGATAAAGATCCTTCTTTTGGCAAGGGCGCGAATTACGATGTTTTTCATAAAACATTGGTGGAAGACGTTTACAAAAAGGAAGCGCAAAACCGTTCGGGCAGGAAACCCGATACCACAGTGGCAAAAACGCCTGCTGCTAATGCCAAAAACGATGGCAGTACACTTACTATTCCTGCCAAACCCAAAGGCGCGGAGTATGAATTAGACCCTAATTTATTACTTTTTGTTGGGATTCCATTAGCTTTTTTGTTGGGCGCATTGTTAGTTTGGCTTCGGTTTCGCAAAAGTAATAAGGAAAGAGAGGAAGCGTATCAAGCGTTTGAAGCGCAAAAGCCTGATATTGAACGACATAAGTTGCGCGAAGAACAACTTTATTCGGAAACCGAAAAACAAAAAGTGGCAATTGATGAGTTGACGCACCGTAATTTGATATTGGAAACCAAGATTACAGAGTTGAAAACGTTATTGCTTTCAGGCGGCGGCGCACCCGAACCCACTGGACAAAAGCCCAAACGAGAGGCATTCTACATGTCCGCACCCGCCCGCGACCAAACTTTTAATAATTTGAATCGCAGCAAAACGTTTCAACCAACGGTTTCGATTTATCGATTCACGGTTGAAAATCCAGTAGATCAACCCGATATTGCGACGGTGGAGTTTATGACGGATGAGACAAGCGTTTATAATGCCGTGAATTATCCAGATACGTATATTTTCCCGATTTGCAAGATAGAAAACGGTTTTAATGCCCGTGCAAAGATTGTTAGAACCGTTAAAATGGGTAGAGCGAAGTTATTTGATGGTTTTAAATGGCGGATGTTAGAACCCGTTGTATTGCGGTATGAATGATTTGACTTGGATTTTTTAGATGGATTGTATTCTTTGGATTTTTTTAAAATCCAAAGAATACAATCCATCTAAAAAATCCAAGTCAAAACTTATATATTTTTATTTAAACTTATATTTTCAACAAACATGAACAAACCGTTTCTAAAAAATCGCATCCTCATCTGGGTGTGTCCGCTCGTATGTTGGGCGTGTCCCGCGAAACAGCCTGTTGAGCCTATCGGTCGTTCCCTCAATATGGCGGCGCAACTGGGCAGATACATCGTTTACATCCAAAATCAAGAAAAAACAGTCCTCCAAAATGTCACTTTGGAGCTAAAAGCACCCGCAGGCGAATTACGATTGGATACTTTCCAATATGTGATTTCCAATGTTACCTTGCAAGCGGGCGGGCGGGATTCGTTTTATTATGAAGATTTTGTAGATAGGAAACGCGGTGGCTACCATTATCCGCTAACGGTCATCCATAAACCGATTGCTTTAAACGCACAGGGGCAATTGGGTACTGAAAATCTTTCGATTCAAATTAAATTTTAAAAAATATTTTATTTGTTTCAAAACTAAATTATCACTATTTTGTTTTCATTTGGACAAATAAATATTTCTTAAGGCATCGAAACACACTGTGTTTTGGTGCCTTTTGTGTTAGGACAAACTTTAAAATGGATTATCTTTGCCGATATTTTAAATTAAAATTTGTAAATCATGGCTTTTAAAATTTATACTAAAACAGGCGATAAAGGGGAAACAGGGCTTTTTGGCGGCGCACGCGTCCCTAAAAATCATATTCGAGTGGAGGCTTACGGCTCCGTCGATGAACTGAATGCGCAAATTGGACTGCTTCGAGATGTGATTGAAACCCCTCATGATAAAACCATTTTAAAATCGATTCAAGATAGATTGTTTACAATTGGCGCAAACCTTGCAAGTGACCCTGCCAAAAACATGATAACACCCGATTTGAAAAAGAGTGATATTGAATTATTGGAAAATGAAATTGATACGATGGAAGCTGATTTGCCTGCTTTGAAAAATTTTATTTTACCGGGTGGGCATTTGACCGTATCTTATTGCAATATAGCTCGAACCGTTTGTCGGCGGGCGGAGCGTATGGTGGTTGCCTTAGATTTTGAACAAACGGTTTTGCCGATTATCATTGAATATTTAAATCGATTATCGGATTATTTATTTGTTTTGGGTCGGAAAGTAGGGCAAGATTTGGGTGTGGCAGAAGTAATTTGGAATGCCCGAAAATAGCAACTTGGATAGGATAGATGTACGGGTTTCACGGATTTTCATGGGATTGTTACGGATTGCGATGCAAAAACCCGTACCAATCCCGTGAAAATCCGTGAAATCCGTACATATATCCTATCCAAAATAATCTAAAATCCAAGTTTAACTTCGTTGAATGCTCCGAATGCTATGACTCCAACGATTTATCATAAATTGGAATCCAAATTCGGCGGTTGGATAAAAATAACCTGCTTTTTGATGTGGCAACATGTAATTCGCGCTGCCTCTCAAATAAATCGCTATCGGAATTTTATGATAACGCCGTTGTGCAAAATCGCGCCCTATCGCAAGCCCTACAATCGGCGTTCCATACCATTGATTGACTTTTGGCAACTGAACCGTATCCATTTCGGCAATCGCAACAGGCGTTATCAGTGATTTTAACGTATAATTCACGCCCGCACCCGCAGACCATTGCCAAAAATAACCTGTTCCCGTAGTGCGCCGAGATGCATATTCGATATTAAAAAATAGGTTTTCAAACGCATTTTTATGATGATACGCGCCTAAATCGGTCGTAATATAACGGTCTTGTATCAAGCGTAAACCATTGATATTGCCCTTAAAAGTGCGTCTTTCAATATTGCGCAATGCAAAATCAACCCCGATTTTAAAACCAGGATGTGTCGGTGTGCCTATCGCCGCAATGCGAAACGGTGTGCCAACATCTACATTGTAGGCTTTGTTGTAAGGATTTTTAGGTTTTGCTTTTTGGGCAAAAACGATATTGGAAATGTTTGCAAAACAAAAAAATAATATTATCCGAATATTCAACATAAAAATAGGTTTTTAGATATTTGTCCGAATGTTGTTTTGGTTTAAACGCCGTAATTCGATAAATATTGCGAATTGAATCTGTAACAAAACCAACTTTTGAAACACATAGGGCAGATAGGAGGCATAGAACACATAGGGCAACCGTCTCAATTTTTGCTCTTTCATCAATCACTTCCAACACAGGGCAGATAGGAGGCATAGAACACATAGGGCAACCGTCTCAATTTTTGCTCTTTCATCAATCACTTCCAACACAGGGCAGATAGGAGGCATAGAACACATAGGGCAACCTTTTTTATTTTAGTTTGTTTTTTAGAAATAGATTCAATTGAAAATATCAATCTAAGTAGTTGAAGTTAAAGAATCGACCCCCAAGAATGCTGACTAAAAGGTTGATTTTCAAGGTATTATAACGTTTGGAGGGTTTCAAACCCTCCAAACGTTGTTGTCGATTATTTAATAATAACCACTTATTGATGAAAAATTGCCTCTATGTGTTCTATGTCTTTCTATGTGTTTCTATGTGTTTCTATGTGTTTCTATGTGCCCTATGTGTTTTACTTTTAATAAAAATCAAATGATTAAAGATTTTAAAAATTATATTGCAATGTATCCATTATTTGCGCCGTCCGATAAATTATTATTAGCGATTAGTGGCGGAGTGGATTCGATGGTTTTGTGCGATTTGTTGCGTCAAGCGCAATATTCCTTTGCTTTGGCGCATTGTAATTTTCAATTGCGCGGCGATGAATCGAATGAAGATGAACATTTTGTTTGTAATCATGCCGAAAAAAGGGGATTAACGATTCATGTTCAACGATTTGATACAGAATCTTATGCTCAAAATCATAAATTATCGATTCAAGAAGCGGCTCGTAATTTGCGTTATGAATGGTTTGAATTATTGAGACAACAATTTGATTATCAATATATTATAACAGCACATCATGGCACGGATAACATCGAAACGGTGTTATATCACTTCGTCAAAGGGAGTGGTTTGCGCGGCATGACAGGGATTCCAATCATCGGCGCGAATGGGATTCGTCGCCCGTTATTATTTGCCACAAAAAGTATGATTTTGGATTATGCCGCCGATAATGACATTGATTATCGGGAAGATGCTTCCAATCTTTCAGACAAATATATGCGTAATTACATACGACATGAAATTTTGCCTTCGATGGAACATATTAATCCTGCATTTGAACAAACGGCACTCCGAACCATTGATAAATTGCGAGAAGCACATTGGATTTATGAGGATTATATAAAACAATTTATTGCAAAAAAGGTGGATTTGGATTCAACAGCCTGTAAAATTGAATTAGAAGCTATTCAAACATCGCCTGTTGGCAAAACCATTTTATATGAAATTTTAAAAGAATACGGTTTTTCAACAGCGCAAACGGTTCAAATTTTTAAAAATAATCGTTCTGGGGCGATTTTCGATTCGCAAACACATCGTTTGTGGGTGGATAGAACGCATTATATAGTTCAAAAACAAACGGTTTTGCCCAATTCATTGCCCATTCAAATTCATGCAAGTACGACGATGTTTCATTTAGAGGATATGGTTTTAAATTGTCAATTCATTGATAAAGTATTGAATTTCAATATCTTGCGTAATAATAAAACAGCTCAATTGGATGCGGCTCCATTAATTTTCCCATTGACTTTGCGTTTATGGGCGCAAGGCGACCGTTTTCAACCGATTGGCATGTATGGCAATACGCAGAAAGTCAGTGATTTTTTGAATAATGCTAAAATTTCAAATGGGGATAAAACCCATATCAAAGTTTTAGAAAATGGGAATGGGGATATTTGTTGGCTCGTCGGTTTTAGGTTAGATGAACGTTATAAAATCACAGATAAAACAAATCAGCTATTTGAAATTAAAATTTGAGATGTAATGACCTAGATTTATGCTAACTTTGTTCATTTTTTAATTTTACGAACCCTTTTTGATGAAAATAGCCATCCGCATCACCATTTATGCCTTGATTATCGGTTTACTGATATTCATTAAAATCAAATATTTGACCAAAGAACAACCCGCCGCCCCTATGTCCGCAGGCAAAGGAGGTGCGCAGACGGCAAACGTCATGGGTTATATCGTCAAACCCGAAAATTTAGATAATAAAATTTTTGCATCTGGTACACTTATGCCCGCCGAATCGGTGGATTTGAAACCCGAAGTTGCAGGAAAAATTGTCGAATTGAATTTACCCGAAGGCAAATGGGTCAATAAAGGCGATTTATTATTGAAACTCAATGATGCAGATTTGCAAACCCAAATCCGAAAAATTGAAACCCAAATTGCCTTATCCCGACAAACCGAACAACGGTTGCGTAAATTGTTGGATATGAAAGGCATTTCCCAAGAAGAATACGATGTTGTTGTAAGCCAATTGAATACGTATGCAGCAGATATTGAATTGGTCAAAGCGCAAATTCAAAAAACAGAATTGCGCGCTCCGTTTACGGGGCTTTTGGGATTGCGCAGTGTGAGTTTGGGGAGTTATGTCAATGCACAAAGTTCGATTGCTGTTTTGCAACAAGTCAATCCTATCAAAGTTGATTTTTCCGTTCCTGAAAAATATGCTCATGATATTCGGATGGGCGAATCCATTTCTTTTCTAATTGAAGGTTCTAACACGGTTCACACGGCAAAAGTCTATGCTGCAGAAACTCAAATTGACCCTTTGACCCGTACCTTGAAAGTTCGTGCGA
Source organism: Chitinophagales bacterium (assembly GCA_013298955.1). GTDB lineage: Bacteria > Bacteroidota > Bacteroidia > Chitinophagales > Saprospiraceae > JAAFJT01. The sequence continues at coordinate 20,670 of JAAFJT010000043.1, read as the reverse complement.
CGGCGAGTAATGCCCATAATGCGTTACGACCGGGTGCTTTTGCGAAAGTTGATTTGAGTTTGAAAGGTTTTGATGGCGCATTGATGATTCCGACCGAAGCCATGATTCCGACGTTGAAAGGACAACAAGTTTTCGTGGCGCGGAATGGCAAGGCAACCCCTATCAAAGTGGAAACGGGGGTGCGCACGGAAGTCAAAATCCAAATTACGGCTGGTTTGCAAATCGGCGATACGGTTGTCACCACTGGCATTATGGGGTTGAAACCCGATGCAAAAGTCAAATTCACCACGATTCAGTAAGCAGCAAAGCAAAAAAATTGACATGTCTTTACCTAGTATTTCCATAAAACGACCCGTTTTGACCATCGTATTAAACTTATTGATTATCCTTTTTGGGATTATCGGGTTTAAATCGTTGGGCGTGCGCGAATATCCAAGCATCGACCCGCCTGTTATCAACATTCGGACGAGTTACACAGGCGCGAATGCGGAGGTTATCGAATCGCAAATCACTGAGCCACTCGAAAAATCATTGACGGCGATTTCGGGGATTCGCACGATTAGTTCATCCAGTAATCAGGGCAGTTCGCAGATTACGGCGGAATTTACCCTCGAAACCGACCTCGAATCGGCGGCAAACGATGTCCGCGATAAGGTGGCACAAGCGATTCGGTTGCTGCCTTTGGACATTGATGGCCCGCCTGTGGTGCAAAAAGCGGATGCCAATGCAGATGCCATTTTGTCCATGACCGTTCAAAGTGAAACGCGTAACATATTGAGCCTCAGCGATTTCGCCGAAAATGTTATCATGGAACGAGTGCAAACCATTCCGGGTGTTTCGGGTGTTAACATTTGGGGACAACGAAAATATGCCATGCGTTTGCGCCTTGACCCGACTCGAATGGCGGCGTATCGACTCACGCCTTTGGATGTTCGGCAAGCCCTTGACCGCGAAAATGTGGAATTGCCGTCTGGCAAAATTGCGGGTAGCAATTCCGAGTTGACGGTCAAAACGGTAGGCAAATTGAAAACGGTAACGGATTTTAATGAACTTATCGTCAAACAAGATTTAAATGGGACGGTCAAATTCAAAGATATTGGCAGGGCGGAACTCGGCTCTGAAAATGAGGAAACCTTATTGCGACAAGCGGGTGTCCCAATGGTGGGCGTTGCGGTTACGCCACAACCGGGTGCAAATTATGTCGATATTGCGACAGAGTTTTATAAACGGGTCGAACAATTGAAAAAAGATGTACCCAAAGACATCTCCATTAACATGGCGATGGACAATACCAAGTTTATCAAACAATCGATTTTGGAGGTGCGCGAGACCTTATTGATAGCCGTTTCGTTGGTGGTGATTATTATTTTCCTATTTTTTAGAGATTGGACGATTGCCTTTCGCCCTTTGATTGATATTCCTGTGTCGCTCATCGGTTCGTTTTTTATTATGTATGTTATGGGATATAGCATCAACGTATTAAGTTTATTGGCAATTGTATTGGCAACGGGTTTGGTGGTGGATGATGGAATTGTCGTTACCGAAAATATTTATAAAAAAGTCGAAGAAGGAATGCCGCCGATGGAAGCTGCGTTCAAAGGTTCGGAGGAAATCGTGTTTGCCGTACTTTCCACGTCGATTACGTTATCGGCGGTTTTCTTGCCTGTAATTTTTATGGAAGGTTTTGTGGGGCGACTTTTTCAAGAATTTGGAGTCGTGTTAGCAGGTTCTGTGTTGATTTCGGCTTTTGTTTCATTGAGTTTAACACCGATGTTGAATGCGTATTTAATTCGCAAAAATCAGAAAAAGACCCAATTTTATATTTGGACAGAACCTTTTTTTAGAAAAATAGAACAAAACTATCGAGACGGTTTGCAAAATTTTTTAAAGTATAAATGGTTGGCATTTCCAATATTTGCAGTAGCTTTCGGGTCTATTCCATATTTTTATAAAATTTTGCCTGAAGAATTGGCTCCTTTGGAAGATAGAAGTTGGATGCGGGTGATGATGAACGCGCCCGAAGGTTCGAGTTATGAATTTACGGATAGATATATCTTGAAAGCGGTGGATTTGGTCTTGGATTCGGTTCCCGAAAAGACAGTCGTTTTGTCGCTGACTGCACCTCCGGGTGGATTCGGAACGGGTTCGGTGAATACAGGTTTTGTTCGATTGGTTTTGACAGCTCCCGAAACGCGTAAACGTTCCCAAACGGATATTGCCAATTATTTAAATGCGAAAATCAAGCAATTTTCAGAGGGACGTGCGTTTGTCATCCAACAACAAACGATTTCAACAGGTGGATTTGGCTCATTACCCGTTCAATACGTCATTAAAGCGCAAAATTTTGAACAATTAGTGGATAAAATCCCCAAATTCATGGAAGAAGCGCAAAAAAATCCTGTTTTTTCCAATGTGGATGTGAATTTAAAATTCAATAAACCAGAATTATACGTTCAAATTGACCGTGAAAAAGCACGTTCTTTGGAAGTCAATGTTTTAGACGTTGCACAGACCTTGCAATTGACCCTCAGTGGTTTACGCTATGGTTATTTTAATATGAATGGAAAACAATATCAAATCGTAGGTCAAGTAGAACGCAAAGATAGAAATGACCCATTAGATTTAAAATCAATGTTTGTCCGAAACAAGCGCGGTGATTTAGTACAATTGGACAATATCGTAACCGTGCAAGAACGGAGTAATCCGCCCCAATTGTATCATTATGACCGATACAAATCGGCAACGATTTCCGCAGGACTCGCGCCCGGTCGGACGATAGGAGAAGGCATTCAAGTGATGAATGATATTAAACAAAAAATATTAAATGAAGATTTTTCAACAGCCTTAACGGGTCCTTCTCGAGACTTTTCGGAGAGTTCAAGTAATACCACAACCGCCTTTTTATTAGCCCTTTTGTTGGTTTATTTAATATTAGCGGCACAATTTGAGAGTTTCATAGACCCATTGACGATTATGTTGACCGTTCCGTTAGCGTTAGCGGGCGCGTTATTTTCGTTATGGTATTTCAATCAAACTTTAAACATTTTTTCTCAAATTGGGATGATTATGTTAATCGGGTTGGTAACGAAAAATGGGATTTTGATTGTAGAATTTGCCAATCAATTGCGCGAAAAAGGGATTCCTACATCGGAAGCGATTTTAGAAGCAGCCGTTTCACGGTATCGCCCGATATTGATGACGAGTTTGGCAACCATGTTAGGTGCGTTACCAATCGCATTAGCCTTAGGTGCAGGTGCAAAAAGTCGGATGTCAATGGGGATTGTCATTATTGGCGGCTTGCTTTTCTCTTTGGTTTTGACTCTGTATGTCATACCTGCTATCTATTCCTATCTTTCTCGAAAGAAGGCTTAATGAAGCAAAAAAGCCGTCCGATGAATGGGTCATCGAAACGGCTTCAACCTTCAAAACACTTTATCTTTAATGAAGTCAAAATGACTTATTCTTTTCTTTTTTAAAACCAACACAAGTTATACTGAATATAGTGAAACTTGCAAACTATTAACGGACTTAATTGATATTTTTCATCTTAACCCGCTTTCTTATTTTGGTAGTGCAAAGTTACAATGTTTGTCTAAACAAACAAATTTTTTTTCACTTTTTTTTTCACTTTTTTTTATTTTTTTTTGCCTCTATTGCATTTTTTTAGCATTTAATATCCACAAATTGCGTACCATTTATTTGATTATATTTGGTTAAATGTTTTTTTAACAAAAATTTAAACGGTTTAGGGTATAAAAAACCTGTATAAAATAGGGTATGTGAAGAAAACCAATTCTTTTGAGACAGGTCTTTTAAAAGAATTTATCTTGACAATCCTTGATATTTCGTTGCTAACAAATACTTCGCCATGTCCTCCAATGATTTTTTCGATTTAATGAATGAATTAATGGCAACTCGTCCGTCTTTACCCAATAAAAAATAGTTCGGAACCGCTTGAATATTCCAATACATCGAAACCAAACCTTGTTGATCGTTCACATGAATACCACCAAGATTATTTTCGCGCACATAATTCCGCCATTTTGTTGGGTCTTTATCCACCGAAATAAATAAATAGACAATATCTTTATCCTTATTTTCTTCAATCGCAGACTGCATATACCGAATGTGTTCCTTACACGGCGCACACCAAGTTGCCCAGAAATCAATATAAATCACTTTGCCCAATAAATCAGGTTGACGTACTTCTTTTCCATTAATATCCACAAAACTAAAAGGCGGCACTCCTTCATTAATCAACATCCCTTCAAAACGCACCGTTTCACCCGGCTTATAAGCAGTAGGGTCTAAGGCGACCGCAGGCAATGTATTATCAATCTCCATACCCGGCTTAGAAGCGGCAAACTGAATTGCATCCGAAGTAGGCGCGATACTTGGAGCCGTTTGTACAGCAGGAGTTGGTTTCACAACCGTATCATTGCGTTTTTTATCGGCTTCAACTACTGCAATCCGCGTTTTTTCCGCTTCAATGGCAGCAATTCGCGCTTTTTCTACGCGTTCAGTTTCCAATTTTTCTGCTTCAGCCTTTGCTGCAGCCAATTTTACAGCCGCAATTTTAGCGACACGGTCTGCTTCGGCACGCTCCGCTTCAATTTTAGCTGCTTGGATTTCAGCTTGTTTTTGAGCTTCTTTTCTTTTTTTCTCCTGAAGGGCAAGGTCTGCAATAGCAGTTTTTTGTTTTCTCAGAATTTCTTCATATTCAATTTTTTCAGCCGCAGCTTTAGCTCTTAATACTTCTAATTGTTTTTTTTCTACCTCAATAATGCTCGCTAATTCCGCTTCTTTTGCTAATTTTTCCTTTTTTTCTTTCTCCGTAGTCGCTACAATAGCAGCCGCCTTGATACTATCTGCTGCCCATTGCGCTTTACTATTTTTAATACGGGCAACAATTTCTGCTTCTAATTTTTGTTGTTGTATGATACTTTCTTTTTTCTTCTTTTCAGAAATTTCTAAAGCAACTTGATGTTCTTTCTCCTCTTTTTCCGCTTTTACATCCGCTAATCTCTTAGCTTCTGCTTGTGCATCTTGCTGTTTTTTCAAAGCAAGGGCTGCGGCAGCTTCTGCTGCAGCCAACTCTTGCTGTTTCTTAGCTTTTTCTGCCTCTTCATCTTTTTTAGCGGCAATGGCTTTGCTCGTTTTTTCGGCTTCCTCTAACCGCTTTTTTTCAGACTCAATATTAGCTTGCTTTATTTTTTCTTCATCCGCTTTTGCTTTATCGGCATCTTGTTTTGCTTTATCCACTGCAATTTGTTGATTTCTATCTGCCAACTGTTGATTAAAGGTTTCAACAGGCGAAGCAATGGGTTTCAATTTATACAAAGCATTCGTTAATAAATGCGGCTCCATCGTATGGTAATTAAAGTCAACAAAATCAGGCACGCGCAACCGATTATTCCCACTCATTTTATCTGCCTTGATATTTTGAAAAACGGTATTCAATAATTCCGTAAATTCAGGATACAAATTATTAACATTAAAATCTCTAATCCGTTGTTCCGTAGCGGCTTCGGGTTCGTTCAAGGCACTAAACATAATGTCTTTGGACACCATAAAATACAATACTTTACCCGACAAATGTTGGTCAAAACCACACAAAGGCGAATTAGGGTCAAGGCAATTGCGCACGCGCATTGTCCGAATCACTCTGGTTTTTTCCTCAATATTAACCAAACTGGAAGGAACCCAACCAATTTTATTATCCATCGTTTGGATTTTATAAAAAGTGTCTTCAAACGATGTATCTTGAGCCACATATCTAAATTTTTCAGCCGTATGCAAATTCAAATAAACGGCTTCTTCTCCACGAGAAAGCCAAGAAATGACCTTTTCCGTTGCAAAAGGGTCTTCTAAAACCCGAGTGGTCACAAAAGGCGGTTTGACAATCCGTTCCACCCGCGTTTTTTCTTCAATAATATCTGGTTGATTAGAAAGGGCTTGTCCTTCTTTGCTTTTCTCTTTCCAATATTTAAGAAAAAGCTCTATATAACTCAAATAATAATCATTATTCAAGGCTTTATGGTTCATATTATCCATTTCAAAGATAAAATTGAAATAATAATCCCCAATTGGATGCGTTGCATTATTCAAACCATAAACATCATAATACTTCATCAAATGATAGGCGCGCCAATACTCGACATCCGACGTAATAAAATCCAAAAAAGCTTCTGAAAACAATTCTTTTTTAGCTTGTGCGTAGGTATCTAAAAAATCTTTTTTACGATTATAAATATCATTGATATATTTGTAATACTCGGTAGCTGTCCGATTATACAACATATTGGAAAGAAAACTTTCATCCACCCAATCTGCAAACCGCATCAAAGATTGCTGCATATACGTATTTTGCAAAGCTACTTGATTGGTGCTGCCGTCAAAAAGCATCGTCTCTAAGGGACGCGTCCCATTAAAGCGCATTTTGAGCGTATCTCCCGGAGTGAGGTATAACCGAATCGCTCTATTTTGATATTTCATCAAGACAACAGAAGGTTGTCTGATTTTGACTTTGGTAACAAATTGTTTATCTTCGTTTGCAACGGCTTCAAAAGAAGCCTGCTCTCCAGTAAATGGATTTTTTTTGAAAGAAAAAAGCACAGTTCGTGCGAGTGCATCATCGATTTGACCCATGATGACGACTTCATCTTGCGATTTGGCAAATAAAAATTGCGTTACAAGACTTAATATGATAATTATAGGCAGTTTTCTCAACATTTTGATTCGTTATTTTTAAGGCGCAAAGCCGTCCGATTTGTAATATGATTGTTTGTTTTCATGACTTTTACCATTTAGACATAAATGAAAATCAAATATGCACACACCATCTTAAAACACAACAAGGTGTCTTAATTGGAAGCTAACACGTTTAATGATGTTTGTTCTTTTGGAGTTTTCGTTTTGTTCAAAAATCCAACTATGTTCATGTCTAAGCCGGTGCGGAGTCAAACACTTCATCAGTATTTAAAAGTTCCGTAAGGGCTTGTTACCGTTAATCGTTCTCCTTTCGCATTCGATTCCACATGACCTATGATTTGCGCTTTAATATTAAAACTTGTCGCAATATCAATCATCGCTGCGGCACTGTTTGCATCGGTATAAATCTCCAATCGCGTCCCCATATTAAACACTTGATACATCTCATGCCAATCTGTTTTGGATTCTGATTGTATCAATTGAAAAAGGGGCGGCGTAGGTATCACATTGTTTTTGATAATATGTTTGTTTTCAACAAATTTCAAAACTTTGGTCAAACCACCGCCAGTATTGTGAATCATACCTCGAATAGAGGTGCGATAATGCTTTAAAATCTCATTCAATACAGGTAAATACGTTCTGGTGGGCGATAATAATAATTTACCAATGGTTAATTTTGTGTCCCCCGCGATAAACGTATCCGTTAATTTTTTGTTGCCTAAGTAAAGGACTTCCGTTGGCAAGCCAGGGTCGAAGGTTTCTGGATATTTTTCCGCATACTGCCGATGTAATACGTCATGTCTTGCGGAAGTTAAGCCATTACAGCCCATGCCCCCATTGTATTCGCTTTCATAACTTGCTTTACCGTCTGACGCAAACCCCACAATCAAGTCACCATCTTGTATGTTGTTGATAACCAAATTGTTACGATTCATCCGTGCAAACGCAGTGTAACCGACATCGATTGTTCGCACAATGTCGCCCACATCAGCCGTTTCACCACCTGCTAAGTGGATATTCACCCCATAAGTCCGCATGGTATCGGCAAATTCGGTGGCACTTTCGATAATCGTACGGATAATTTCGCCAGGGATAAGGCGTTTATTCCTGCCAACCGTAGAGGAGAGGATGAAATCATTAGTACACCCCGCACAAGCCATGTCGTCGATGTTCATGACAATTGCGTCCTGCACAATGCCTTTCCAGACGCTTAAATCGCCTGTTTCGCGCCAATAGAGATACGCCAAAGCGGTTTTCGTACCCGCCGTATCTGCGTGCATGATGTTACAGAAAGCCTCATCTTGCGCTGCAAAGTCGGGCAAAATTTTACAAAAAGCAGTCGGATACAATCCCTTGTCTGACCGTTGAATAGCATTATGCACTTCTTGTTTCGTGGCTGAAACTCCACGGAGTGCGTACTTCTGAGCATCCTTCACCATACCGATAATTAATTGAGGGTGGAAGTTACAACGATTTCATGGAAACGACGTAATTTTCCTCGTAAGTTTTGGTTTTCGATTCGTAGCTTTAACGTTTTTTTAACGTTTTCTTAACGTTTTTTGCCTAAAAAACCTGTGTATGCTAAATTTTATCATTTAACGATATAAAGATATTTCAAGGATTCGGCATGCCCTGTTAATATGATGTTAATATATGTTATTTTAATCAAATAATATTTTGAATTGCAAAAAGGGATTGCCTCAAACGGTTTTCAAAAAAAACATTTTTGATGTTGAAAGATTATCATACCTTTGCTTATTCATATATAGTCTAAATAAAACGAACTTGAAAAGGCAGGATAAAAAATTGAATTATTTGTTTTTTTAAAATATTATTTTAAAAAATAAATAAAAAAAATATAACATTTTAATCTCATCTTTAAAAATCATTTTATTGGCTCATCGCGTAGGCTTCTTTTTCATTCAAAATTAAAAAAGCGTTTTAAAAATGACCTTAATTGTATCTCTTGTAGAATTAAAAGATGGGGAAAATGGCGTTTTAACCGAATTTTTAGACCCTAAAATTGCTTGTAAATTGATGTCCATGGGCATTTTGCCGGGCAAATCGATTTCATTAATACGGCGCGTACCCTTTGGTGGTGGGCTTTATGTGAAGGTCGTTGGACAAAATTTTGCCATTCGAGCCGAAGAAGCGCGGAGTATTTTGATAGATAAGGTGTGCCAAACTTTTCTCAATTGATATTATTTGATATTGTTAATTTAACGTTATATCATGGAGTTAAAAAAAAAATTTACATTTGCTTTGGTCGGCAATCCCAATGCGGGTAAATCCTCTATTTTCAATCAATTGACAGGGTTGCGCCAGAAAGTAGGTAATTTTCCGGGAGTCACGGTGGATAAAAAAATAGGGACGGTTGTGTTGCCACAAGGTCAATCGGTGTCTTTGATAGATTTGCCGGGTGCGTATAGTTTGTATCCGAATGCACAAGATGAGCGAGTTGTATTAAATATTCTTGCCAATCCTGCGGATGCTGCTTATCCGCATGCAGTGGTTTACGTCGCGGATTTGACCCAATTGGAACGCCATTTATTGTTATTAACCCAACTCAAAGATTTAGGTTTTCCCTTGATTTTGGTTATCAATATGCTTGATTTGGCTGAAAAACAACATATTACACTTAATGAAACGCTGTTATCGGAATGGATTGGCTTGCCCATTATTTTGCTAAATGGTCGAACAGGAGACGGAATTGAACCGCTAAAAGCAGCCATGTTTGAGTTGGTGGAGCAACAACCGATGGTGCAAATTCCCAAACCGTTTTATCAACCAACGTTGATTGAAAAAAAAATAGTGGAACAAATGCGGCTGATTTTGCCCATTCAATCCAATTATAGGGCTATTTTATGGGCGCATCATTTTGAAAAACTGCCTTTTTTAAGTCAATTTGAAAAGAATTTGATTAAAAAAATGGTTGCAGACACTGGTTTTGAAGATATACGCCTTCAAATTACGGAAACGTTACAGCGTTTCCAGTCGATACAACCGATGTTGCAAAAAAATATTTTAAAAAAAGAAAATCCTTCCAACACGCAACATACTTTTACTCCGAATTGGACGGACAAAATCGATAAAATCGTTACGCATAATGTATTGGGTCCTTTGATATTTGTGGGTGCGATGTTTTTTTTATTTCAAGCTGTTTTTTCGTGGGCGACTCCGATGATGGATTTGATTGAAGGCATTTTTGGACAAGTGAATGCTTTTTTGAAACAAAATTTGCCTGATAATTGGCTTTCTGCCTTGTTTACGGAAGGGATTGTCGCGGGTTTGAGTGGGGTTTTGGTGTTTATTCCGCAAATTGCCATTTTATTTTTCTTAATATCTATTTTGGAAGAAGTGGGTTATATGGCAAGAGCCGTATATTTGTTTGACCGTGTAATGCAACGCTTTGGGTTGAATGGGCGCAGTATTGTTGCCTTGATTTCGGGTGGAGCCTGTGCGATTCCTGCGATTATGTCCACTCGGACGATTAGCAATCGGAAAGAACGGCTTATCACGATTTTGGTGACACCTTTGATTAGTTGTTCGGCTCGAATCCCCGTGTATGCCTTGTTAATTGGTTTTGTCGTGCCGCCTGACCGCGTTTGGGGGCTTTTCAACTTGCAAGGAATCGTTTTTTCAGGACTTTATTTATTGAGTGCGGTATCGGCATTGGGCAGTGCTTGGGTTTTCAAAAAAATCATTAAAGACGATGAAAGCGCGTTTTTAGCGATGGAATTACCCGAATATAGAATGCCGCTTTGGAAAAATATTAGAAATACCGTTATTCATAAAGTGTTGGCATTCATTACAGAAGCGGGAAAAGTGATTTTAATGGTTTCCATTGTTTTATGGTTTTTAGCGAGTTTCGGACCGAGTGATTCCATGAATCGTGCGGCTCATATTGCTGAAAAAGAAGCTATTGAAAAGCATTTTAATCCTGAACAAACCGCTACGTTGGTTGCAGCACGTAAAACGGAGGCTTCTTATGCAGGGCATTTGGGGCGTTTGATGGAGCCTGCGATACGCCCTTTGGGTTTTGATTGGAAAATCGGCATTGCGTTGATAAGTTCGTTTGCGGCGCGGGAAGTTTTTGTAGGCACGATGTCCACGATTTACAGTGTGGGCAGCAGTTCGGAAACGTCGATTCGGGAAAAAATGCGGCAGGATGTGCGCAAAGATGGTACGCCTGTTTATACGTTGGCAACCGCCGTATCGCTTTTGATATTCTATGTTTTTGCCATGCAATGTATGAGTACGATGGCAGTGGTGCGGCGCGAAACGGGGAGTTGGAAATGGGTTTGGATTCAATTTGCGTATATGAGTGTTTTGGCGTACTTTGGCAGTTTTTTGGCATATCAACTTTTATAGCTCTAAAAACGGCTGAATGAGTTCAAACAAAATAGATTGAAATGAGTGTTTTGATAAAAAAATGGCGTTTAAAAATAAGGTTTTTGATAAGTATTTGGGCTTGTTTTGGGGCGGCAAGTTGCAATTTGAGTCGTTATGTAACGGGGCAAGACCAATTCCTGTTGGCACAACAAGAGGTGAAAGTTAAAAAATTTGTTGGTTTTCAGAAGCCATCGGTTTTGGCGGCGGAATTGACAACCTTGCTCAAACAGCGTCCGATTGGCAAATATTTGAGTGATGGCAGGCGCAATACTTGGTTGTATTTTCGCAAAAAAGAGAATCCTGATACGGCTCAATTTCAAAAATGGTTTTATCGAAAAGCGCAACCGCCTGTTTATTACGATGATTCATTGACCAAATCAAGCATCAAAAACATGGCGTATTACTTGCAAAACAAAGGTTATTTGCATCCGAGTATTACGTATGATGAGAAGTTTTATAAAAAAATGGCGGATGTAACATATATTGTAGATCCGGGTACTTTATATGTCATTGATTCTGTTCAATTTGTGTGTGCCGATACGAGTATTCAATTGCTGTTAAACGATATTGCAGACCGCAGTTTTTTGAAAAAGGGAGAGGCTTTGGATGCCAAATTGTATGAACAAGAAGTATTGCGGCTTGTTTCATCAATGGAAAATTTTGGTTATGCCCGATTTAAACGAAATTTTATTTCGCCATTGGAAAGTGATACGACGGTTTATGGCAATCAGCCGCCCCTTATCGGCGGCAAACGCCCCGTCAATTTATTGTTAACCGTCCTTTCGCCGAATGATAAAGACAAACATATTCAATATTCACTCGGTGAAGTTCGGGTATTTCCCAATTATCACCCTGTGAATAATCCGATTGCAAAATCAGTGTATGACACGACGATTGCAGGAAAACGTTTTTTTTCGGATAGTGAAAAAACGCGGAATATGCGTTTAGACCGTTTGGCAGAAGTGATTAGGATTGCCAAAAATGACCGATATTCAGCACGCTCAGGTCGGAATGCTTACAAAGCATTAGATAGATTGTCACTATATAAGTTTATCATAATCAAGCCTTCTACCGATGATTGTGATTCCAATCGGATTAATTATGACATTCAATTGACCCCACATGATAAGATGAGTTTTGATGCTGGTTTGGAATTAAATTATTCTTATATTTCGGTGAATGATACGGTTCAGAATAGCAGCCCACATCGATATGGGATTGGTTTAGATGCTGGTTTTGCGCATCGAAACTTGTTTGGTGGGGCTGAAAATTTTACTGCGAACCTTTCTGCGGGCGTTGATTTTTTTTCTACAAAGTTGCAATCGACGAAGGTGCGAACAATGGATGTGCGAGCAACAGTAGGTTTAAATATTCCTAAATTTTTAAATATTTCTCGACTTTGGACATATTATCATCGGATGCGGGTATTGAATAGTGATTTTTATCGACATATTCAAGAGTCTGGGACGACTCAATTTACCATTAGTTATAGTTACGCCAATCGGATTGAGAATTTTACGTTACAAACGTTTGATTTAAATTATAAATATGGTTTAAAATTAGATGAAAAGTATTCAAAACGATATAACATTACGCCTACGGGCATTACGCTTTCTTTGACAAACGATATTGATTCTATTTTTGACCGAAAAGTTTTAGAAAACAATCTTTTTTTAAAAAAAAGTTTGGGTCCGAAATTAGCCACAGGTTTTCTTTTCAAAGAATATAAGTTTGAATTGGACAAACCGAACAATGCCTTTGGTGAAAAATGGTATTTTCGGAGTGAATTGGAACAATCGGGCAGTGAGATTTGGCTTATCAATTATGCTTACAATAGTTTTAAAACGCCTTTACGGTTGGTCAATAATTTAAAAGATTCGTTACCTTTTTCCAAATATTTTCGCGGCGAAGTCGAAGGGCGTTATACGCGCAATTTTGGTGGCAAAAAAGAATTAGCGATTCGGCTTTTGGGTGGTATGGCAGTCCCTTTTGAGGATACGAAAGTGGATGGAATCCCTTTTTTGAAACAATTTCACATTGGCGGACCGAATAGTATTCGCGCATGGCGGATTCGGGGCATTGGTCCCGGGAATACACCCGAAGCTAAAAGCGCGAGTACGCAATATCAAACGGGCGATATTAAGTTGGAAGCAAATGTAGAATGGCGATTTCCGTTATTTTGGCGGATTGAAAGTGCTCTTTTTTTAGATATGGGCAATGTTTGGACGATTAAAAAACCAACGGATAATTTGAATATTCAGCCCCATTTTACGCGGGCGTTTTATAAAGATATGGCAGTTGGGTCAGGGGTTGCGCTGCGTTTTGATTTTAGTTACGTGCTGTTGCGGATTGATTTGGGCTATAAATTGCGGTATCCTTATGCATTTGATGAGGCGGATAAGTTACGGCGTTGGAATACAAGTATCGAAAAAAAGCATTTCAATTGGAATTTTGGGTTAGGCTTACCTTTCTAATTTGTCATTCCGTAGGAATCGCATTGTCATTCCGTAGGAATCGCAAAAAAATAAGACTTTTATTCTTTTTGTTTTTTCTCCGCATCTTCTCGATTCGCCTGAGGAGTCACCTTTTTTAAGTATATTTAAATTTTAAAAAAATAAAATTATTTCGACGCGCCGATTGATTTGTTTGCCTATTTCGGTACGGTTGTCAGCGATAGGCATGGTTTCGCCTCTGCCGATACAAGTAATCTTATCAGGGCGCATTTGTTTGGAAATCAAATAGTTAGCAATAGAATGAGCGCGTCTAAGCGATAATTTTTCATTATAAACAGCCCCGCCTCTATTATCAGTATGACCGATAATTTCCATTTTGCGCACTTTTTCAAAATCCATTTTTTGAATCAAACTATCTAAAATTTGGCTAAACGCAGGGGTAATCACATCGCTATTGTGTGCAAAAACGATATTTGGAATGACGAATGTATCTATTTTGGGTTTTGTAAATGTAGGATTGACCCTTTTTGCAGGTGTGCCAAGCGTGATTCTGGGCGTTTCATCAGGTGGAATCTGGGATTTGGGCAAAAGATGCCTAAAATCTAAATGATATAAACTATCCGAAAAATGCTTTGAGTTTTCACACAAAATGTTTTTATTAGTGTCAACGCATTCTAACACAATATCGTCCAAATGGTATAATAATCTATCCACTTTATGCGAGTGCCGCCCATGCTTTTTCGGGTCATCTTGTTCAAAATTGCCAATGACTAAATATTTTTCATTGCCTTTTGCGATAAATGTTTTTGAAAATGAAATCCATTCATTCGCTTTAAATTTGGTTAATGCGTCCTTTTGCGTGCATAAAATCGTTGGTTTGAGCATAAAATCTGGATTAAAATGTCCTAAAATATCTTTTTCGCTCATAAATAAACCAATATTGCGCATTTCAAAAGTCGGTGCTTTGAGCCAAAACGTGAAACGATAGGTTTTATCTTTTTCCAATGGACACAAAAAACGGGTGTATAAGTACGTTTTGGTATGGGCATATTGGTAGTGCATGACGGTAAAAGCCGCGCTGCGATTGCCTGTTTTCGATACTTTTTGTTGGGTAAAATAATCACTTTCTTTCAAATTCGCTTCCCACCAACCTTCAGGAGCGCAACGGGCATGGTATTCAGGACAGACGTTTTCATCCTCAAAACTTGGATTTATCAACAAATTGTAAGGCGTTTGTGCCAACAATAATATCGGAAAAAATATCAATAAGAACGATACCTTTTTCAATGGCAATAATTTAAATGAAAAAATAAAATCGGGTACGGTTGTTTAAACTTGGATTTGGTGGATTTATTGGATTTAGCGGATTTTTTTATCAAAAAAGGATAGAATTGGAATGATTCCTGTTTATAATTCAAATATTATAAAAAAATATTCTTTAAACATAATGATTCACCACTATTTCTAAATTTGTTAACAAAAGGTTATTTATTTTTGAATAAATTTTAAATTTTGTTCAAAAATAATTGCGCAATACGCTACAAGATTGTAATATTGCGCTCGGATTGATGAACTCAATTCGGACAAGTATCACAAAAACCATTTAAAAAAACGATTATAACAGCGGCAAAATCTTTCCTTCCAAGCCAAGTATTCACTGTTATATCAACAAAAACATACTACCTGTGCTGAACTTTATTAAAAACAGTACTCCAATCTCCAAGTTTGCCATCTCTATCGGATTGGCAGCAACTCTTTGTACCGCTTTGGTATGGAAACAAAACGAAATGGTATCTGATTTCGATGATAAAACGGAAGAAGCAGACAAAAAACAGCTTTTAGAAGCCTATTTTCAACAAGAATTTGAAAAATTAGTAGATCCTGCCATTGGACGCGTTCCACAAGAGCGATTGCAATCTTCCTTAAAAGCCATTTTGCGCCAAGAGCAGCGTCAACAACATTTGAGAACCCCTGTTTCTACTCAACTCACTTGGATAGAACGCGGACCTAATAATATCGGTGGTAGAACGCGCACATTGCTTTTTGACAAAAATGATGCGACTCAAAAAAAAGTTTGGGCAGGTAGTGTAGGCGGTGGGATTTGGTTCACTAATGACATTACGGCAGCAGCTCCTATTTGGTCGCGCCCCACGAATGCAGATCAATTGAATAATTTAGTCATCACCACCCTTGCGCAACATCCGACGAATCCGTTGATTATGTATTTTGGAACAGGCGAAGGTTGGTACAATTTCGATGGCGTTCAAGGCGGCGGCATTTGGAAAACAGCAGACGGCGGTGTTACTTGGATGCAATTGCAAAATACCATTCCGGGCAGTGGCAAAAATACGGCTCCACACACGCATTTCATTCAAAAAATAGTGGTTACGTCTGATGGAACCGTTTTAGCGGCAACTGAAGGCGCGGCTTATTGCGATATGGGCGGTATTTACCGTTCTACCGATAATGGCAACTCTTGGACGCTGATTAAAATGCCGACAAGAGGCGGTATGGCAAATTGTGACAATGTAGGCAGTACGCATACAGATATTGAAATTGGAGCGAATGGAACGATTTACACCTCCAATGGTCTCTTTTTTTCAGATGGAGTCTATCGTTCCACTGATAATGGAGCGACTTGGACGAAGATTTTCACGTCGAATGCCTACGAACAACGTATTGAGATTGCCGTCGCGCCCAATGATGACAGTTACGTCTATCTGATGACGCAAGGACTGGATGCGGCGAATATCTATGCAGTCGGTCGAATTTTGCGCTCTACCAACGCGACGAGTGCTGCACCGACTTTTACCGCACAGGCATTGCCAAGTTGGAGTGATGCTTGTAGCGCACCGAGCAACGATTTCACAAGAGGACAAGCCACCTACGATTTGACCTTATCAGTGGATCCGAATGATAAAAATACCGTTTTTGCAGGCGGTATAGATTTCATGCGTAGCACTAACGGCGGTGCAAATTGGACTCAAATCAGCGAATGGTGGAATTGCAGCAGTCTGGCAGATACGCATGCAGACCAACATAGTTTGACCTTCGCGCCCAATAGTTCTACCACGGCTTATGTTACGAATGATGGCGGCATTTATCGACTCACGAATGCCAATGGAGCGACTCCAACCTTTACGGCTTTGAATATGGGCTATAATGTAACTCAATTTTACGCAGTGGCTATCAACCCAACAGCTTGTTCTAATAATATGTTAGCAGGCGCACAAGACAATGGTACTCAACAGTTTATGACAGAAAGTATCAATACCACGACCGAAGTAACAGGTGGCGATGGTGCGTATTGCCACATTGACCGCGATAATCCTAATTTGCAAATCAGCAGTTATATTTACAACAAATATCGGATTACGAATAATAATTGGGCAACCTACACGTCTTCCAATATCAATAGTTACGGGCGTTTCATCAATCCGACCGAATATGATGATGTGAATAATTTGTTATATACGGGACATGAAGACGGCAGTTATGGCGTGTTGAGTGGCGGATTGCTCAGTGGCGTTTCGGGCGTATCCAGCATGGTCAAAAAAACAGGGTTAATAGGCAGCGTTGGTGCCTTGAAAATCGACCCTAACAATACCAATACGCTTTGGATTGGTAGCGCAGCAGGCACTTTACACAAAATTACGAATCCAAATGGCACACCTGTAATAACGATTTTGCCAAGTGCGACCTATTTTGGTGGTTATATTTCGTCGATTGATGTTGAAAAAGGCAATTCCAATCATATTTTGGTCACGGTTTCCAATTATGGAGTGGTCAGCGTGCGCGAAAGTATGGATGGTGGGGCAACTTGGGCAAATGTGGAAGGCGATTTGCCCGATATTCCAGTTCGATGGGGCTTATTCAACCCATTAAACGCCGACCAAGTTTTTTTAGCAACTGAATTGGGCGTAATGAGTACTATTGATTTAAATGGCTCAAATACCAATTGGGTCAGCAATGGTATAGGCTTGGCAAAAGTGCGGATTAATATGTTAAAATATCGAAATTCGGATTACACCTTAGTTGCTGCTACCCACGGTCGAGGTTTATTTACAACCAATTTGGCAGCCCTTTCCCCTATGCAAACGGCTTCGGTAGAACGCAATACAGAGTCAACGCAAATCTATCTGGGAGCGAATGCGGAAGTCTATTGTTATTCCTCTACCGATGGTCAAATCATGGCGCGGATTAAAAATCTATCCGCACACGATTATGGGTGTACTCAGGTTAGTGTGACCCGAAGTAGTATGCAATCGCTTACACCACAACCTTTTACCGATAACAATCCGGCACATGCGATTTTGCCTAAAACATGGGAAATTATACCTACCAATCCGAATGCAACGGGGCGTTATGAAATCACCTTTTATTATACGGCTGCAGAAGTGACTGCTTGGGAAAGTTACACGGGCAAAGGTTGGAAAAACGAAGGTTGTATTTCTAAATGTAGTGGCAATATTTTGAATGTAACGCCCGCCGCGCCCACCGCAGGAGGTAGTATTGAGACGCTTTTGAATATGGATGCAGAAGATAGTAATTTACCTTATATGACTGCTACTTTCAGTACTGGTTTTGGCACTTTTGGCATTGGCGGTGTGATGGGAGCCGCCACAGGGTCAGGTGGTGTGCTGCCTTTAAATTTATTGGATTTTAAGGGGCAGGTTGAAAATAAAACAGCCCTTTTAACATGGACGACCGCACAGATGACGGGTGTATTAGGTTTTGAAATAGAACGTTCTCTTGAAACGAGCAATGCCCAAAAATTTGAAAAAATCGGTTTTGTGCCTGTCACCAACTTTCCAGCCATTCAATATTTCAATTTCAAGGATGATGATTTAAAAAAGAATATTCAATATTATCGGTTGAAAATCAAAGAAATAGATGCTACTTACCATTATTCCAAAATCATCGCTTTACAAATCCCTGAATTAGGCGGTAAGGCAGGATTTACGATTGCGCCCAACCCCGTTCAAGCAGAAATGCAATTGATAATCCATGATTTACCAGCGCAAGATTTTCAAATTAGCATCGCTGATATGGCAGGGAAAGTGGTTTTAGAACGAAATTATCCTGTGGGGACGGACAATCGACTGTTGATTCCGACCGAAGCACTCTTGAAAGGGACTTATATCGTCACCTTAAAAACAGTTAACAGACCTGCTCAAAGCGTCAAAATGCGTAAAATATAGTTTTTAAAACACATCGTTCACATAGGATGACATAGAACCTATAAGTGGTGCATGTTAAATAATCGACAACAACGTTTGGAGGGTTTAAAACCCTCTAAACGTTATACTCCCTCCGATGTGAACTATGTTTTAATCATTTCGGTAATAAAGCACTTCATGTGCCTCTGTTATCATCGGCATTTCCAATGAATGCTGCATATTCCAAAGGTGTTTTGCTGGAATATCCGCCTTTCGGCGTTCCAAGATATTTTCCATCCGTGTCTCAATGTAAATAATCTTATACTTGGGTCGATACACATAAAACTTCCGAATCAGTTTCATCCGCAAATCTGCTGTCAAATTCATCGCATTCCAAATAAAAGACTGTTTGGCAGCGCAATACGCCTTTCCCATTTCGTACGCTTTTTGAATCACATGCCCTTGACCTCTCGTATCGCCATGCACTACCCCCATCGTTTCGCGCAAATCATCCAAACAAACTACTGGAAGATTCAGCTTTTTAAGATACGTATCTTTCCCACTCCCAGCGATGCCGCACATTAAAACCAATTCAAAACCCGTATCATCATAAATATATTGAGGATAATCATGGCGTTCATAGAAAAATTTAAAACGGCTATGCGGATTAAAAAATACTTTTGTTTCATAAAAACACTCATTTTCCAAACATAATTCTTTAAAATACGCCAATCGTTCCAACAAATCATCTGGGTCTTCGCAAATACGCCCCAATATATCGGCATAGCAAAGTATCCAAATCCACTCATTCGACACCCGGCAACTCGCTTCAATCACCGTAGCATTCGGATTATCCTTTTCCAAACTCCACAAAGGCATTCCATGCAAGCGCACCAAAGCACAAATCGCCTCTCGGGTCTCCCTATCCAAATCCCAAAGCAAATGGCGCGTCTTTTTTTCACCCACTTTCGCATGTTTAGGTGCGGTGATGCGACCATTTTCCACACAAGTGGTTGCAGGTTTGCCAATATCGTGAAACAATGCCGCTAAGGTTAACACCTTTTGATGCTCCAAAGACAACTTTAAATAAGCCGGCAATTGTTGTAATGCCTTAATCACCCATTGAGTATGGATTAAAACATTCCCTTCACCATGCCAATCGGGTTCCTGTGGACAATTTTCCATATCCTCTATCCACGATTGTTGATTTAAGAAATCCCAATCCAACGTATCATCCGCCTTAAAATATTGATTTATCATAAAAATAATTCGATTGTTATTTGGGGCGAAGATAGTAAAAAGAAAGCAATTGCCTTCGTAGAGAATGTCCCTATTTGTTAGGTTGCCTTTTGAATGGATTTATTGCCAATTATAGCTTGCATGTATAAAAATTTTGTTGTTTTAAAAAGAATTTATTCGCCAAATCTGCTTTTTTGTAGTACTTTTGGCGTAAAATAAAAATTATTATTCGCCAAATCTGCTTTTTTGTAGTACTTTTGGCGTAAAATAAAAATTATTATTCGCCAAATCTCTTTTTAACTAAAAAGGACTCTTATGGAAAATCTAATCGGTCGAGAATCCGAAATTATGGTCTTACAAGAAGCATTAGAATCACCGCATGCTGAATTAATAGCCGTTTATGGTCGCAGGCGTGTTGGAAAAACGTATCTCATTCAAACCGTATATGAAAAAAAGATACTTCTTGAATTCGCAGGTTTGAACGAGTCAACACAACCTGAACAATTAGAAAATTTTGGTTTGACAATCGCTCGTGCGTTTGACCTGCCTCTTAGCCTTTTGCAGCCTCAAAATTGGTTACAAGCGTTTCATATAGTTAGTAATTTTATAGAAAAATATAGAAATTACTTTGTGTAGTGAGCTATGCAGCTACTTTCACTGGACTTACTCGTACGCCCTCTATCCCCTTCGCATCAAATGCAGTAGGGACTTCCTTT
>JAAFJT010000042.1 GCA_013298955.1 Chitinophagales bacterium | reverse complement strand
AAAAAGGTATCTTGAAACACATAGTTCACATAGAATTACATAGTACACATAGATAAAAATGCCCTATGTGAACTATGTAATTCTATGTGAACTATGTGTTTAAAAAAGGTATCTTGAAACACATAGTTCACTTAGAATTACATAGTACACATAGATAAAAATGCCCTATGTGTACTATGTGAACTATGTAATTCTATGTGTACTATGTGTTTAAAAAAGGTATCTTGAAACACATAGTTCACATAGAATTACATAGTACACATAGATAAAAATGCCCTATGTGTACTATGTAATTCTATGTGAACTATGTGTTTAAAATTGGTTCAGAAAACAAATCTATTTTTAAGGGTGTCCCTTTTTAAGTCTGTAAACATAAACACCCGAATCAAAAACGCCTATTAAATCTTTCCTATACGGGCGCAATGTATCGGCTTCTTGACATTTTAAATTGCTCAAAATCAAATACTTACATCCATGATTTTTAATAATTTCATCCACATAATACGATGTGATATGTCCTTCATAAGGCGTAAATTGTTTATATTTGCCAGCATTCCAATTCGTAAAACCGCGCAAGCGAAGCCAATAGAGCGATACATTCGGGGACGCGTCTGGCACACTCAACACCGTATCGCGTTCGGAAATGCCCAATCCTTTGAAAAATTGTTGTAATTCGGGTGTTTTAAACAATGAAAAATTATACGCCGTGTAAAAATCACCATTTTGGTCGTATCGATGAAACATTTCACCTTTGGTATGCCAAGCGTTTTTGAGTAAAAATCCAACCATTAATACGCTCATAAAAGCGGATAAATATTTGATATTCAATTGTTTGAACACATAAAATAAGCTAATGAGCATCGAAATCGGCACAACCATCCATTCGATGTAATAATAATCGTGTACCATCAATTGCTGATACCATAACAATATCACTGCACCAATACCCAAAATATTTAATATCAAAATGCTAAACAATATTTTATTTTGTTTTTTAATTAAAATAAAATTTAAAAGTAAGATAATTCCTAAAATTTGTAACGATGTTGGGGTAAATGCGTGTATCGGCAAACCGTAATTTCGCAACCAGCCTGTTACCGTTTGGCGCGATAGGGTGTCCATATCCCAAATCGGCATAATCGTATCTAAAAAAAAGTACTTGCTATTTGCCGCCACATTGTATTGTTCCGACCAAATCCGCCATGCCGTCACAGCGATTGCAACGATGAAAAAAGAAGGCAACATTTTCCATTTTTGTTGGAAAATGGGCGGTTGATTTTTGAAAAAAGACCCGCGTAATACGTCGATTTGATACAAAACCATGATGGCAACCCAAGCTATTAAAATGGTTGGTTTTAATAAACCAATGAGGACAAAAATAGCGGTGCAAATGTACCAATCTTTTAATTTTGAATGAATTACATATTTGTAAAAATAGTACCACCCGCTAAATGCCAATCCTAATGCAGGTACATTGGGCAAATAATTGAGGCTATAAAAAGCGATAACGGGCGTTGTAAACGGCAAAAGCGCAATCGCCAAAGCTGCGACCGTATTTTCCAATAAAGCATCCGTTAATTTAAACAAATGGTAGATGCCTATGAAAAAGACCATCAAATGAATGGTTTTTAAGACCCATTCTTGAACACCGAATATTTTGTATAAAACGGCTGCAAGCCAATAAAATATCGGAAATTCGCCTACGGTATGATGATTATTCGCAATGACATTCAAAACGCCCGGTTTCCAAAACTTCAAATTGTTTTGATAATAATTTAAAGCCTGTGCTGCGCCATCGGCTTGTCGCCAAGAATGCACCGATTGCGGCGGATAATTGGTACGGCGATCCAGTTCGTAACCGTAAAATAAGGTGAGGAAAGCTGCCAAAAATAGAACAAATTTGAACTTAGTGCTTTCGAGGATGGGATGTAGGTTGGTCATCATTTTTTGTAATGGCTATACAATTGGAACGCGGATAACGCGGATTGGGCGGATTTGCACGGATTTTTTAGGGTCTGAATTAGGATTTATGAGATTTTTAGGATTCAATTGGGATTGATTTTGAAAGATGAATCCTGAAAATCTCATAAATCCTAATTCAGACTAACTACTTAATTTGTTAAAAAAATCCACGAAAATCCGCCCAATCTGCGTCATCCGCGTTCCAATTGTATTCTAAATTAAAACTTTTCCTTTTTTTCGAGCATGCTTTTCAATAAAGTAGGGACCTTGAAACGCTGTCCATACCATTTTCGATACATACTACATTTTTGTATAAATGGAGATAATCCATAATCATTCACGTATTGTAAAACGCCTCCTTTGGAAGCGGGGAATTTCCAGCCGTAAATGCTGCCCAAATTGGCTTCCACCGCCGAACCAACGATTTTTTCTTGCAAACACCAAACGGATTCCAACGCTTGCGCAAATAATAAACGTTCCGTCAAGGCTTCTCTATCGTAATCGGTTCGATAAGCGGGTTCTGTTTTCCCATGCCAAAGTTTTATCATCTTTCCTTGCGCGTCATACTCATAAAAACCCATTCGCGCCTGTTTGCCCGTCCGTTTTTCCGCCAACATCTCTTCCAAACGCGTTACCGCAGGATGTTTGATGTATTTTGGACCATACAATTGCGCCGCTTGTTGCTCATATTCCACCACCATTGTCAACGATAAATCATCTGCCAAAGCCAAAGGACCCGTTCGCATGCCCGCTTGAATCCCCAAATTTTCGATTAAAGCAGGCGGATAACCCTCCTGCAACAAAGCAATGCCTTCCAAAATATAGGTATTGCGCACGCGTCCGACGTAAAAACCCCAACTATCTTTGACAATAATCGGAATTTTATGAATCATTTTAATAAAATCAAACGCACGGGCAATCGTCTCATCCGAAGTTTGCGCCCCTTTGACGATTTCCACTAACAATTCGCCATCCACAGGACGGAAAAAACGCATCCCACAAAAATTTTCGGGGCGATACGCCGTTTTTGCCAATTCCGTTATCGGAATCGCCGCCGTATTACTCGCAATCATGCAGTATTTATCAACCATCAATTCGGCATCTCGAATGATTTTGGATTTCAATAAACGGTTTTCAAAAACAGCTTCGATGACCAAATCACAATCCGTAAAATCTGCCATTTTTTCGGTAGCCTTGATGCGATTTAAAATAATGGTTGCTTCTTGTTCCGTTATTTCGCCTAATTTTACTCGATTTTTAAGTTTGTTTTCAGAATAAAATTTGCCTTTTTCCGCCACAGACCGAGAAATATCTTTCAAAATGACTTGCAATCCTTCATTTGCACAAATATACGTAATCCCAGAACCCATCAAACCTGCGCCAATAATTCCAATTTTTTTAGGTCTAAATTTGCCATACCCTTTCGGACGCATCAATCCTTTTTTGACCGTTTGCAAATCATAACCAAAGGCTTTGGTCATACTTTTGGCTTCTTGGGTCAATAACACTTGCGTAAAATAACGACTTTGAATCCGACACGCCGTATCGAAATCGACCCGACTGCCTTCCACTAATGTACTCAAAATGGCGGTCAAAGCAGGATAATTCAAATAATTTTTTTTATAATGTTCGGCAGTCAAAGCGCGAATTTGTTCGCCTACTTGTGGGTTTTGAGCAGAACCTGTTGGGATTTTGCCATGCGGCGTATCCCAAATTTGATGATAAGTTTCGGCTTGATTCAACAACCATGTCCGCGCTTTTTCCATTAAATCCCGTTCATCGGTTGCCAATTCATGTATTAAACCCACTTTGAGGGCTTCTTTGGGCGTGTACAATTGACCTTCGGCAGCCACTCGGAACGCTTTTTCAATACCCAAATGCCACATCAATCGAATAATTTCCCCACCCGCACTCATCAAACCCAATGAAGACTCTGTTAAACCAAATTTTATTTCGTTTTTATCCAGCGCAATCCGATAATGGCACGCCAAAGCCAACCCCAAACCAGGACCGAAAGCAGAACCATTCATCGCCGCTACCACTGCCACTCCGGGGGATTCCAAGCCGCGAAAAAAAGTACAAAGTTGTTGCGATGCTTGAAAAGCGGCGGTTGCATCCGTACATTGATGATAAAAATCCAAATCGCCACCCGTCAAAAAATTGCGTTTAGCAGACGTAATAATCACGCCTCTAAGCGCACCTTTGGCTTTTTCCGCTTTTAAATGGTTCAAAAGAGGCAAAAAAGACTTGCTGATGTCATGTTGCAGCATATTATGCACGTTCCCATCCATATCGAGTGTCAGGGTAGCGATTTGTTGCGTATCTTTTTCGTAGCGAATCATATTATTTTTTTTAAAAATTGATTGAGTTTATCCACCAGCAACCAAACCTAATAGCGTGAAGAAAATCACCAAACCTGAGATAACGGTAGCGAGACCCGCTAAAGCTTTGGATCCACTATTTTCATTGCTTGATTTGCCCAATTCAATCAGTGCCATAATGCCCCAAATAAAACTGGCAAGGATGCCCACCACAAAAGTTGATACAGCAAAAACCCCAAAAAGCACGGATGAAAAGATATCGCTATTGCTACCGCCTCCAAAACTGGAAGCAATGGCGATAATTGTTAATAAAACAGCACCCACCGCTACCAACAAAGCTGTAACGGACATATTCGCATATTTCCTACCAAGCGTCTGGCTTACTAATTGGGCTGGTTTGGACTCATTATTGAAAATCATCCGACCCTTTGAATCTGTAATTTGGCTCACATTCGTTAATGAAATCGTCCCTTCACTGCGATTTGACTGCTCACAAAGTTTGTAGGTGATATTTTTTTCGTCCATACTGCTGATTTGGGCATAAATCACCGTCCCTCTTTTCAAAACAATTTTAACACAATTGCGGTCTGTACTATCTTTGGCGGCGCGAACATAGGACGATTTTGCGATAATGCGTTGGATTTTTCGTTGTAAAAAATACGTCATGACCCGTTGTTTGAAAGACAACTTGGGTTCGGTTGTTTTCAAAACGGTTGATTCGGAGGTTGCAATCGGTGCTTTTTGAATCGTTGCAAAAACGGCGTATTGCAAACAGAATACGTTTAAAAGAATGAATATCAATGTTTTTTTCATCATAAAAAAATAGAGTTGTTTAGATTTGGAATTGAATATATTTAATCGTTTTACCTGCTTTTAAGTGCATTTTTTCGTAATACGTTTTCAACGATAAGGCAGGCAAAATCAAATCGTGACGGTAAATGTCATCATTTTGATACAAAAGCGTTGTTTTTTCATCCTTTTTCAACGTTTCAATGGTGAAATCATATAATACATCTGAATCCGTTTTGAGGTGCATCAAGCCATTGGGTTTCAAAAAACGACGATACCTTTCCAAAAAAGGGGGCGAAGTGAGTCGCCGATTTTCCTTGCTGTCGCGCAAAAAAGGGTCTGGAAACGTAATCCAGATTTCTGAAACTTCGCCTGCTGCCAAAAAAGCCTCTATTTGTTCAATCCGCGTGCGCAAAAACGCCACATTTTGCAAATTTTCAGTTAAGGCAATCGTCGCGCCTTGATGAATGCGCGCCCCTTTGATGTCCACCCCAATAAAATTGTAATTTGGAAACATCCGCGCTAAACCTAATGTGTATTCGCCGCGCCCACAAGCCAATTCGAGGATAATCGGTTGGTTTTTTTTGAAATGCTTTTCATTCCATTGCCCTTTCAATTCGTAAAAAACGCCCTCTTGTTCTAACGTTGGTTTTTCATTATCATGCGTCCGATTTTCATAGACATTCGGACACGCCATCAATTCGGCAAATTTTTCTAACTTATTCCGACTCATATTATTTTAAATTATTATAAATTTTAAACCGTTTTTTTAAGAATGATTTCCACTTCTTCTTGAATCGCCGCAGGCACTAAATACTGAATCGATTTGCCTTGTGCGACACATTGTCGAATGAACGTAGCTGAAATCTCCATCGAAGGCGCGTCAAAAGTGCGGACACGCGGATGCGATTCCAACGCGCCCAATTCATAACGCGGTCGTTTATACACATAAATAGCATAATCACTTAAAATAGTTTCATAATCTTTCCATTTTTGGAGCGTTGCCAAATTATCGCCGCCCATGATAAGGGCAAATTCATGTTGTGGAAATTTCTTATTTAAAACACGCAGCGTATCAATGGTATAAGAAGGTTTATCCAATTTAAACTCCACATCCGAAGCCCGCAAACGCGGATTATCCGCCACTGCGGTTTGCACCCAATGCAGCCTATCATGGTCTCGCGCCAAAGAGTTTTTCATTTTCAACGGATTATGCGGCGAGACGATTAGCCACACTTGTTGTAAATCCGTCTGCGTTGCCATGAAATTGGCAATAATCAAATGCCCCACATGAATCGGATTGAAAGAACCAAAAAAGAGACCTATTTTCATTTTTTTAATATGTTATAAAAATTGAATGGTTGCACAAAGATAGTTTTTTTTACGTTTTACAATCATTGTTTTGCTTTGAGTATCCTCAAAAAGACATTTTAACATTTCCCCTGTTTTATCCACCTACGTAAACAAATTTGCTTATCTTTGTTATTCTATTTGCATCAAACAAGGAATTAAAACTCAAATTCCATTCATAATTAATTTATAATTCTTTCATAATCAATTTATTATCATCATGAAGTGGCAATATTGGCTTTGGTGTCCCCTCCTTTTCTGCCTGTTGGTCAGCCAACACCAAGCAGATAAAATGACGCTGCATGAGCAAATTCAAAAAGGGATTAGCCTTGCCCAAGCGAATCCGAATAGTCAAGCCGCTGTCCATCAATTCGACTCTATGATTCGAGTCGTACGCCCCGTTTTAGATAAAAATGATACCCTGTTGGCGATTTTATACCATAAATTAGGGGTTCATTATTACAGCAAATTAGAAGATTATGATAAAGCGATTGAGGTTTATGAGAAAGCGTTAGCCATTCGTTTGGCTGTTTTTGGGGAAGCACATTTTATGACGGCTAAAACATCTAATAATATTGCTCAAGCCTATTTGAATAAACGGATTTATTCCCAAGCCTTAATTTATTTTGAGCGAGCTGCCCACCTCAAAGTAGCTACTAAAGCAGATACAAGCCTCTATGCCAATATTT
The DNA here is from genome assembly GCA_013298955.1 of Chitinophagales bacterium. Taxonomy (GTDB): domain Bacteria; phylum Bacteroidota; class Bacteroidia; order Chitinophagales; family Saprospiraceae; genus JAAFJT01. The sequence continues at coordinate 31,277 of JAAFJT010000042.1, read as the reverse complement.
TATATGGGATGAGTGAAGTCTATTTATCGCTTGGCGACCACCCGAAAGCGATTGAATATGGCTATTTAGCCATGTCTTATTTTGTTGAAAAAAATAATGAATACGCACCTAATGTCCCTTCCTGCCTTAATATTTTAGGGATAGCCCATCGACACGAACAACAATATGAGGCGGCTATCAGTCGTTGGGAGGAATCCATTCAATTATATACCCGTTTGATGGATTTTGACGATTTAGGCGTTGCGAATTGTTATCTCAATATTGGTGTGATGTATCGAGATTTGCAGCAATATGAAGCGTCTTTATCTTGGTTGCAGAAAGCAGAGCGCATTTATATTAAATATGGGCGTGATACGTCACGCCTTGCCAATGTGCATATAGAACGCGCTCGTACCTATCATGCTTTTGGCAACTTAGAAGTTGCTTTGAAGGAAGCCCAATACTCCTTAAAGTTGCGTCAATCAAAATTTGCGTATGCACAAGGCAAACACCCCGTATTGATGGAGGGTTATGCGGAGATAGGTCATATTTTGCAAGATATGAAATCCACAACTGCGGCATTAGAGGCTTATGATGCCGCCATAGCAGCCTCTGGCACGACGGAAACCCCTGCCAATTTGTTAGAACTCATCACTGGTAAGGCAAAATTATTGCGTTCTGCGGCGCGTACGGAGCCTGAATGGGTATCTGTTCGATTGTTGTACAAACAAGCGGATAGTTTGATTCAATTGGCGCGTACCGTAGCGCAATCTGATGGGAGTCAATTAAGCCTTTCTGAACAAGCGAGAAGCATGTATGAAGATGCGATAAGCCTTGATTATCAATATTATAGACAATCAAATGATACGAAATATATAGATGAAGCCTTGTATTTTAGTGAGCAAAGCAAGGCAACTTTATTGTTACAAACACTTCAAGACCGCCGTGCTAAAAATTTTGCGGGCGTACCCGAAACCATATTAGCCCAAGAAAATGATTTGAAAGCGGTTCGGAATTATTGGCAAAAAGAAATTGCTAAAGAAGCCAATGAAAACACCAAAGCCAAATATCAAGTAGAATTGGGTAAAGCAACAGTGGCATTAGAAGGGTTTTCAAAAGAATTGAGCCAGAAATATCCTGAGTACCATCGATTGAAATTCCAACCTGCTACCCCCCTTACAGGGGCGCAAATCCAAAAAGCGGTGGATTCGGAAACGGCTTTTATCGAATATTTTGTAGGCGATACGGTGTTATATTCAGTGGTGGTGGCACAAAATTTTCATCAATTTTATGCACAGCCCTTGCCGAAAGACTTTGATTCTACGATATTGATGTTGAAAAGAGCGACAGGGGATGAGCATTTTGTGAAACAAAAACAATCTATTCAAGATTTTACGCAAAGTTCGTTTGCTTTATATGAATTATTATTATCAGAACCTTTAAAGGATTTGAAAGACAATCATTTGAATATCAAGCGATTGCGTTTAGTGAAAGATGGTTTATTAGGATACATTTCATTTGAAACCCTGCTAACGCAACCTTCTAACACCAATCAAGGTAAAAATGTACCTTATCTGTTGCAAGATTACGCGGTGAGTGAGTTGTATTCCAATACGTTATTGACCCACCTCGAAAAAAGCAATTATACGGATGGTTTTGGTGGATTTGCGATTTCTTATCCAAGCATTGCCGATAATGCAGGTGCGACACGCGGTGTAATGAATCCATTGCGCTTTTCTAAGAAAGAGGTGCGGGCGATTTACGAATTGTTTGGGGGCGATACGTTTATGGATCAGGACGCAACCAAACGGGCTTTTATAACGGAAGCACCCAATTATGGTATTTTACATTTGACCATGCACGGGATTTTGAATATGAATAATCCATTAGAATCGGCTTTGGTGTTCGCCCCTGATGCCACTTCAAGAGACTCGACTGCGCATTTGTTGACGGTTGCCGAGTTGTATGCAACGCCTTTGAAGGCAGGTTTAGCGGTTTTGAGTGCTTGTAATACAGGTAACGGCGCGTTGAAACGCGGAGAAGGCATTATGAGTTTGGCGAGAGCTTTTGCGTATTCGGGTTGTCAAACGACGGTGATGAGTCTTTGGAGTATTCCAGATGAATCCAGTTCTAAAATCATGTTAGGTTTTTATAAATATTTAAAACAAGGTCAACCAAAGGATTACGCCTTGCAACAAGCTAAAAAAGATTTTATCAACGCACAAGAAATGCCCAGTAGTACGATTCCAAATGCTTGGGCAGCAACGGTTGTGATTGGAGATGTGCGCCCTTTGATGGAAAATAAAAATTGGATGAAATGGACTTTGGGCGGATGTGCCGCTGGTTTGTTATTTGCCTTTTACAAACAGAAATTGCGTTTCAATACGCTTTAAAAATGGCACCGATTGGAGGGTTTGAAACCCTCCAATCGGTGGTGATATGTTAAATATACCATCTACTTATAATATTTTAATTTTTTTAATTACTCAACGCCATACTATGTTCAAAATATTCCCAGACCTTGAAACGACGATTATCAGTATCGGGTTAATATTGATTTTCATGTGGGGCATCAGCCGTTGCAATGAAAAAAAGAGAGAATTAACAGGTAAATCAGCCCTTATTGGACTCGAATCGCCGCCGCGCCCACGCATTACAGATACGATTTCGGTGAGTACGGTGACGGTTCCTGCTGCCGCGCCTATTGCGCCGCCAACGGTTGGCGTAAAACCCGTGCCGCCTAAAACGCCTGCGCAAGTGCAAGTACAACCTGCGCCGCCACAACCGATGGTGGTGACGATGCAGCCTGTCGGAACGCCTAATGGTACGATTCCTCAACAATATGTAGTCGTTCAAACGCCAGCACCCGCGCCTGTGGCAGTTGCGCCTGTTGCGCCTGCGCCGAATATGGCAGTTGCGCCTGTGGTGACACACGCGCCTGCGGCTCCAAGTATCAAATTAGTCCCGATGCACCCTGCGGAATCCCATGGTTTGACCTCCAAAGGCGGTGGTTCAGCCGTTTCTGCACAAGGTGCGGTCGTTGCGCCGAGTGGTCCCACTTTATATGTGACCATTGAAAACCTTAATTTGAGGACGCAACCGAATGTAAGTGGGAAACTATTGGGTCGTTTGCATTTGTATGAACCAGTCACTTTTCTAAGTGAAGTCACCGAAACAACGCAACAAGTGACCCTTGCCAATGGCGAAGTGACCAATGAACCTTGGATTAAAATTCGGACGCAAAAGGGTGTATCGGGTTGGGTTTATGGGGCTGGAATTAGTTTTTACAAGAAAAAAAGATAAACACGAATCACACACACCGTTTGGAGGGTTTGAAACCCTCCAAGCGGTTGATATAAAAATAAATGCTTCGATGATATTACATCATCGAAGCATTGTCTTGTACCCACGACCGGATTCGAACCGGTACACCTTGCGGCACTACCCCCTCAAAGTAGCATGTCTACCAATTTCACCACGTGGGTTTTTGTAGTGCGATTGCGCCGCAAAGATAGGTACTTTTGTGAAAAAAAGCAATCTTTTTAATAAAAAAATCTATCTTTGCATAAAAATAGGTTTCAATATGGGAATGAAAATATTAACAAATGCTCAAATAGAGCTATTGGAATTATTCAAACAAGATTTGAATGAGGTTGAATTATTGGAATTGCGACGCGTTTTAGTAGCTTTTAAAGCGCAACGCGCTTTCCAATTGTTGAATCAACTTTGGGAAAAAGAAGGTTGGAGTCAGCAAACGATGTCAGAATGGGCTACTGAGCATCAAAGAACGCCTTATTTGTCACAAAATAAATTTTTAAAAAAATAAGTATGAGAATTGTTGTTGATACCAATGTATTATTGCCAAGTTTGTCTCCCAAATCTGCGATGCACTGGGTTTTTGCCGAAATTTTGGCAGAGCGGTGGATTTTATGTGTCACGACGGACATATTATCTGAATATGAAGAGGTATTTGAACGACGATTAGGGGTTCCAATTGCTCAAGCAATGATGGATTTAATTATGACTTTGCCTAATTTATTATTGGTTGAAAAATACTACTTTTGGCAAGCTGTCGAACAAGACCCAGATGATAATAAATTTTTAGATTGCGCTGTAGCAGCACGTGCTAAGTATTTGGTTTCTGATGATAAACATTTTAACCCATTGCGTAAACGACCTCTTTTTGAGGTCGAAATTGTGAGGTATGATGAATTTAAAATTTTGTATAAAAAATACTAATATATGTTCGTAAATAGTTGAGTAAAACGAACCACTCAAAATGCAAATAATTGAAAAGGTTGGTAGTCGGGAAATTTATTTCCCGACTACCAACCTTTTTTCGATATTTTTATTGCGTTGCACTTACCTCATCCAATAATTTCAAAATGGATTCATAATTTTTACCGACAGCTTCTGATAATGCCATTTCACAAGTTTTGGAACTCGAATAATAGCCATCATAAACGGTTGTTTGCACTTCATTTGCCTCCATTTTCGTTGCGGCAAGCGTCAATTGTGGATAATAAAACCCTTTATCGCCGCCCATCCCACAACAACCTGCAAAAACGGGAAAATCTGCTTTTTTCGCACATTTTTTTCCAATCATCTGTAACTTGCTCATAGAACCCATTTTATACACCGAGCAAACAGGATGAAAGACAATTGTATCCTTTGGTTTGACGATTTGCAAACGCGGCAAAAGCCTATCGGCGGCAAAATCAATGACATCTAAAAACGTCAATTGGTCAAAACGGACTTTATTTTCATCGGTCAAAACATTCCTACACGCTTTCATCGTCTGCGTACAACTCGTCACATCTAACACAATCGCCCTTTTCCCCGCTTCGGATTGAAGGTGCAATTTTTCAATCGTTTCATTTGCAGTAAAAGCATGGGCTTCGACAAAACCTTTCGAGGAGAAAATTTGTCCACAACACGTTCCATGCAATTTTTTGGACATCCGTACCGAAATCCCTGCTTTTTTGCAAACCGATAAAAAGGTATTCAAAATAGCTCCGCCCATCATCCGACTGATGCAACTTGAAAAATAGACAATTGATAAATCATCTTTTTCAACTAATTGACTTTCAATTAATTGTGGTGGTTTTGAAATCTGATTCGACCACAAAGGCAGGCTTGGAATCACTTTTCGTCCAATCGTAGTGGCATTCCGCATGAAGTTTTTTCCAAAAAGAGCATTGAACGTATAGCCCGTTTGAACTACTACTCGGGCTGTTTTTTCCAAAAATCCAAAGTTCTGTGCCAACCGCAATGCCATTTTATTTTGAAAAGCACTATGATTTTCACGGCGCAATCGCTTCACCAAATCGCCCGTATTGATGTCAACAGGGCAATTCGTCGCGCATAAACCGTCCGTTGCACACGTATCCATGCCGTCAAATTGATAATCTTTCAATAAAGTCGCCCGTGTTGCCGCATCGCCCGACTCTTCCAAACGCTTTATCGCCCGTCGAACTCCAATGCGCCGACGCGGTGTCAGCGTCAAATCCCGACTCGGACAAATCGGCTCGCAAAAACCACATTCAATACATTTATCGACTTCTTCCTCCACAATCGGCATCACTTTTAGGTTATGAATGTGGGATAATTTATCTTCCGTCAAGATGACACCCGGATTTAACAACTGAGTCGGGTCAATTAATTGTTTCAATTGTCGCATGATTTGATACGCATCCGTCCCCCATTCCGCCTCCACATACGCCGCAACAGCCCGCCCCGTGCTGTGTTCTGCCTTCAAAGCACCATCATATTTTTTTAAAACCAATTCAAATAATTCATCATTAAACTGCTCATAACGAGCAATCGCCGCTTCGGTCGCGTACGACTGCGATACGACAAAATGCAAATTCCCATCTTTGGCATGTCCGAAAATGATACCATTTTGATAACCATGTTTTTCAAACAACCGTTGCACGTCCACCACCGCTTCGCCCAATCGTTCCACAGGAAACGTAAAATCTTCCAATAAAGCAGAAGTTCCCTTCGCCCGCATGCCCGCTACAGACGGATACATGCCTTTGCGAATCTTCCACATCAAAGCTTGTTCAGCAGCGTTTTGAGTAAAATGAGGTTCAAATAGCAAAGGCAATTGTGCAAAAACAGGTTGCGCCCATTTATATTTTTCCAAAATACCCAATTCAGATGTTTCTTGAAATTCACAAAGAATAGATGCCGCTTGTGGTGACAACGTTTTTAAAAAATCGGGTACGCCCACCATGTTTTCCACCGACCGCAAAGATGCCCTATCCATAAATTCCAATGCCGCCGCACCCGTTTGTATCAACGCAGGAATCGCATTGCAAGCCGCCTCCGCACTCTCAAAGTACAACATACCCGTCTTTTTATAAGGCAAATCAGGCACTGTGTTTAACACCGCTTCCGCAATAAACGCCAAAGTCCCTTCCGCCCCAATCAGCAAATGCGCCAAAATATCCAATGGATGTTCAAAATCCACAAACGCATTGATGCCATAACCCACCGTATTTTTTTGTTGATATTTCTTGCGAATCCGCGCTGTCAAGGCAACATTTGCCAAAATCGTTGCCCGCATTTTCTTCAAACCATTGAAAATCAAAGGTACTTCTTGTTCAAAACGGGACTTTACGTAAGTGTCATCAAAGTGGGGGGACTTACGTAAAGTCCCCTTCTAATTATAATTTTGGTTGTATTTTAATAAAAATAATCTAATCGCAAATCTAAACGCTTCCCTCTTTTTATCCAAATTTTGAACAGGATTCTTTTGATAGGATTTTCAAAAAAGGCATTGGAAAATCAATCTTTATTACCAAATTTGCAATTCATTAAAAATTATTCAAATTATGGTTGTTCATCATGTTTATTTTTGGTTGAAAAATCCAGCAAATGAAGTTGATAAAGCGGATTTAGAAGCAGGTTTGGAATCCTTATCGAAAGTATCGACGATTCGGTTGGCACATATTGGCGAACCTGCGAGTACGAATCGCGGAGTCATTGAACGGACTTATTCGATTTCGTGGTTATGCTTTTTTGATACGCTGTCGGATGAGGAAATTTATCAAAAACATCCCATTCATTTAAAATTTGTGGCAGATTGCGCTCATTTATGGGAAAAAGTAGTCGTTTATGACTCGGTTGGTCCCAAAAGAACTTAATTTCCATCAGCGCAATCGATTTTGGGGAATCTTTTGAATTAGGATGCTTATGATTTGAAGGATTGTAAGGATGTTTTCAGTTGAATAAGTAACGGTTCTTAAAGAAGTTCACTCTGTTGTCTGAATGTGGATTTATTGGATTGGGTGGATTTTTTTGCAAAAAAATCCACCCAATCCAATAAATCCACATTCAGACAACATATCAAAGGGGTAATTTTATTAAAAAATCTTTTACTAACACAAATGAGAACTCAAAAAAAATCCTTACAATCCTTCAAATTATAAGCATCCTAATTCAAAAATTTTCCAAAACGAGTCCATTATTCTTGAAAATAAACGCGCTTAACGCGTTCTGACACATTTGTAAAAATTTCATATGGAATCGTATCTAAGGCTTTCGCCAATTCATTCACCGATACATTTGTCCCAAAAATCTCGACTTCATCGCCTTCTTTTGCTTCAGGAATTTGACTAATATCAATCATACACATATCCATACAAACGCCTCCAACAATCAATGCACGCTTTCCATGCAGCCAAACGGCAAATTTGCCATTGCCTGCGCCGCGCAACAAGCCATCCGCATAACCGATACTAATCGTTGCAATCCGCATATCCGTCACCGCAACGCCGCGCCGCGAATACCCAATCGTATCGCCCGCAGGAATGTTTTTAATTTGCGAAATCGTTGCTTTTAAGGTCTGTACACATTGCAATTTTTTTTGAATCGTTTGACTGCCATCAATCCCGTACAGCCCAATCCCCAATCGAACCATGTCTAAACGCGCTGCTGGAAAACGGACAATTCCACTCGAATTTAGAATATGGCGCAAGGGTTTGGCTTTCCAACCTTGCGTCAAGGTTTCGTACATGGCGTTAAATTGTTTGAATTGTCCTTGTGTGAATGCGTCAAAGGCTGGACTTTCGCTCGCTGCCAAGTGGGAAAACACTGATTGAACTTGAATTTGAGGGTTGTTTTTCAAAATTCGAGACAATTCGGGCAAATCCGCAGGTGAAAACCCCAAACGGTGCATGCCTGTATCGAATTTGAGGTGTATTTTCTGCGTGTCATTTTTATCCGTAAAATCAACAAATTGATTCAATAAACGCAAACTATACATTTCGGGTTCTAAATCGTACCGCGACATCGCTTCAAAACTCGCAGGTTCGGGATTTAAAACCATCATCGGTAATTTAATTCCTGCATTGCGCAGGTCAATTCCTTCATCCGCGTAAGCGACTGCCAAATAATCGGTTTTGTGGTATTCCAATAAACGACCGACTTCATGACTGCCATTCCCATAGGCAGAGGCTTTGACCATGACCATCATTTTGACATTGGGTTCTAATAACTTCTTGAAAGTCAATAAGTTATTAGAAAGCGCATTGAGATTAACCTCTAAAACGGTCTTGTGTGTTTTCTGAGAAAGCCTGTCGGCAATGCGTTCAAATTCAAAAATGCGAGCACCTTTTAGCAAAATCACCTCATTTTGAAAGGCTCGATTTTGAATATTTTTTAAAAATTCAGGCGTTGTCGTGTAAAATTCAGCTTTTACACAAGCAGGGTCAAGCCAATTTTGCAACAAAACAATGTCCGAACCAATCCCTATCAAGCGTGTAATTTTTTTCTCACAAGCCAATTCCGCCACTTTTCGATAGAGGCTTTCCAAATCTTGACCACTTTGCAAAATGTCAGACATAATCAATGTTTTTGCAATGCGTCCCGCGCCTTGTTGCACCATGAAATCCAATGCAATATTCAAAGAAGTTAAATCTGAATTGTATGAATCGTTGATAACCAAACAGTTATTCAAACCCGCTTTCAATTCTAAACGCATCGCAACAGGTTCGAGTCGCGCCATGCGTTCCGCAATCACGGTCGGTGCATAGCCCATTTGCAACAAAGTCATCCAGCAAGATATGGCATTTTCAATAGATGCGTTATCCGTGAATGGAATCGTCATTTCAATCAAATTGTTTTTAAAACTCCCTTTTAAAAGCGTTTTATTACCAATCGTTTGAATGGAATGAACGTATAAATCCGCCGATAATTTCAAATTTCGAGTCCAACTCGCCAAAATACTTTCCGAAATAGTCAATTTTTCACGCATTGGCAACCCTTGAACCCGCGCTAAAACGCCTTCTTCGGCAATATGCGCGGTTCGACGCGCTTCTACACTATAAACAATATGTTTTGAATTTTTAAATAACTTAAATTTTTCAAGCGTTTTTTCTTTGGGCGAATCAAAACCTTCACTATGCGCCATGCCAAGCATCGTAAAAATGCCAATTGTCGGTTGAATCATGGGTTCGAGATACTGCATTTCGCCCTTTTCGGAAACACCTGCCTCAAAAATTGCCAAATTATGTTCGGGCGAAATCTGCAAGACCGATAGCGCAACCCCAATTTGCGAATTATAACTTTTCGGACTGCGCACAATCTGTTTATCGGGTTGCAAGAGTTGAAAAAGCCATTCTTTGACCATCGTTTTGCCATTGCTGCCCGTGATGCCGATGACTTGTAAATCGGGAAATTGACGGCGATGATGGATGGCTAATTGTTGCAAAGCGCGTAAGCAATCATCCACTTTTATGAAATTGGCATTTGTAAAAGGTTGAATAGCAACATTTTCAGAAATAACAAAATTTCTAACGCCTTTCGCATACAAATCTGGCATAAATTGATGTCCATTATGCCTTTTGCCGACAATGGCAAAAAAAAGCGAGTTTTTCGGAAACATGACGCGCCGACTATCCAAAAGGATATGCGCCATTTCCGCTTCAAATACCGTCGAATGGAGCAGTGTTCCATGCAGTATATCAACGATTTGGGTAATACTATAAGTCATAATCCCGTGTGTCCGATTGTAGCAACTGTTGTCAGCCGCTGTCTTGTCTTGTTTGCAGTTTGATGTCAAATCGGTCGCAAAGATAGCAATAAGTTTGTTTTGTACTTGGGAAAAGAAAAAGAGGGCATGTAACCACTTCGTAGTCGGGAAATAAATTTCCCGACTACGAAGGTGGTTACACACTCATTTGATAAATTTTTAGTACTTTTGTTGTGAGAATCAAAATTATGGAAAATTATGAAAAAATCATTTGAAAATTGGCTGTTTAAAACCTTAGCGGCTTCCTATATTTTTTAAATATTATGCAAACCAATATTCATTATCCCAGTTTCAAACGGGTAGAAGGCTCTGTTATCGTCCAATTGCGTCGCATCGTGGGCGAAGAAAATGTATTGATTCACAAAGAGTTACGCGAAAAATATGGGCAGGATAAAACGGAAGGTTTGGTTTTTATGCCTGAAATCGTCGTGCTGCCCTGCGAAACGCAACAAGTGAGTCGCATCCTCAAAATTGGTACGAAATATCGGATTCCAATCACGGTGCGCGGTGCAGGCACTGGTTTGTCGGGCGGAGCATTGCCTGTTTGTGGCGGCTTATTGATGTCGATGGAGCGTTTTGACAAAATTTTAAATATTGATAAAGAAAATTTTCAAGTCACTGTCGAACCTGCTGTCATTACCGAATTTTTGCAAAACACGTTGAAAGACAATGGTTTATACTATCCGCCTGACCCTGCGAGTAAAGGTATTTCGTCGATTGGCGGCAATGTTTCCACGAATGCAGGCGGTTTGCGGGCGGTCAAATATGGCGTTGTGCGCGATTATGTTTTAAATTTGGAAATTGTTTTGCCCAATGGCGAAATCATTTGGACGGGTGCGAATACGTTGAAAAATTCAACGGGTTATAATTTGACTCATTTAGTCGTTGGAAGTGAAGGTACGTTGGCGGTCGTTACTAAAATTGTTTTAAAATTGATACCGCATCCGACGCATGCAATGGTGTTGTTAGTGCCGTTTGAGGATGCGGCGAAGGCTTGCGCGGCAGTTGCGGCGATATTTCAGGCAGGCATTACGCCCTCTGTGTTGGAATTTATGGAACGAGACGCGTTGGAATATACGATGGATTATCTTGGCGAAAGGATTATGGACATTCCAGAATCGGTCAAAGCGCATCTTTTAATCGAAGTCGATGGTTTTGACCCTATGACATTGCAAAATGATTGTGAAAAAATAGCCGAAGTATTGGAGCGATTCGATGCAGGCGAAATTTTATTTGCCGATGACGAAGCTGCTAAAAATGTTCTTTGGAAATTGCGCCGCAATATTGGGCGGGCGATTAAAAGTTCGATTTATAAAGAATTAGATACGGTTGTGCCAAGAGCGCGTTTGCCAGAATTGCATCAAGCAACGAAAGCAATTGCTGCCAAAATAGGCGTAAAAGTCCTTTGTTTTGGACATGCAGGCGATGGGAATTTGCATATTAATTTTGTCAGAGGCGATGTGGATGATGATACTTGGAATCTTATTTTGCCAAAATCAATTCGTGAATTATTTAATTTGGTGAAATCTTTGGGTGGTACACTGTCGGGAGAACATGGGATTGGTTGGATTCAAAAACCATATATGAATATTATGTTTAATGAAACCAGTTTGAATTTATTGCGCGGTATCAAAAGCGTTTTTGACCCCAAAGGCATTTTGAACCCTTTGAAAATCATTCCATAAGTAGATAATTTACAACAACGTTTGGAGGGTTTGAAACCCTCCAAACGTTATAAGTACTTGAATCGAAATAAACTATCAAAATGCAACTTATTGATAATCAACGCATTCGTATCGAATCAAGGTCGGCGAGGTTGCAACCTCGCCGACCTTTTGGATCGGTTATTTCAATTGAACTACTTACACCCCGTTATATTATCTTTTAAAAACGGTTTACGCGTTCATTTTGTGCGGTTCCGCCGCCTTTTTCTACATCATCTTCGGGTTCGATTTGCACACCCAATTGTTTCAATTCCATTGCTGAATACCGATACAGCCCATGTTCCAAACACATGGATTCGGACAACGTGCGCACCCCCATATTTTTAATATCACTAATGGTTAAAATGTGTATTTTATTATCAGTCAATTTATAATTCAAAATATCTTCTTGCTGATGTACCCCAAAACTCCACGATTGCCCTGTCGGATTTTGATGAATCAAACGCCATTTAATCATTTTTTCATCACTACTAATCACTGTTTTTCCATCAGTCGAAAACGCTACAAACCGAATCGGCGCATTATGGGCTTTAAACGTTTCCAATAAATCACCTGAAACCGTTTCCCAAAAACGCACCACATGGTCACGCCCGCCCGTGAGGATTCGCGTCCCATCAGGTGAAAATGCAATTGCCGTCACAGCATCCGTATGTCCCCAAAAAATTTGTCGAATTTGACCTGTTTGCGCATCCCATAAACGGGCGGTTTTGTCTTCCGAACCCGTCAAAATGAATTTTCCATCATGCGAAAAGGTTATATTGGTCAAGGTTGCACTATGTCCTTCCATTTGGCGCAACAATTTTCCGGTCGGCAACGCCCATAAACGAGCGATTTTATCCTCCAAAGCCACCAATAATTGACTCCCATCTGGCGAAAATGCCAACGCAACTGCCTCTTGGTCAGGCAAAGTCAATAAAATATCACCCGTTTGTGCATCCCAATATTGCACCAATTTGTCCCGACTCGCGGTGGCTACAAAATTGCCATCAGGCGAAAAAGCAACTGCCCGAATACTGGATTGCGTCCCCAAAGTTTGAATCAAGGGCGTTGGATTATCCGCAGAAGTCCCCCAAATTTTAGCCGATTTATCCCAAGAACCTGTCAAGATTTTCATCCCATCTGCCGAAAAAACACCATAAGGTACATAAGCCGTGTGTTTTCCAATCGTCCGAACCGCAGGTAAAGCATTGATTTCCCATATTTTAGCGGTTTTATCCCAAGCACCTGTGACAATTTTTGTTCCATCGGGCGAAAAAGCGACGGACGAAACATCTGCCGCGTGTCCTTGCAAGCGTTGCAATAAATGCCCTGTTGCAACGTCCCAAACCGCCGCCGTTTTATCCCAAGACCCTGTGACCAACTTTGTTCCATCGGGCGAAAATGCAACCGAAGTGATTTCTGCTTGGTGTTCGGGGAAGATGCGAATGATTTTCCCATTGGCAGCATGGCGCAAATTGATGGTTTTGTCCCAACTTGCTGTTACAATTTGTTTGCCGTCAGGCGAAAACCCTGCACACGAAATGCCCGCTTTATGCCCTTTCAACACTTTCGTTTCGGAAGCTCCTTTCACCGTCCAAAGTCGCGCCGTTTGGTCCCAACCTGCGGTCAACGCATATTTTCCATCGGGTGAAAAACAGGCTGATAAGATGTAAGATTGATGTTTATCAAACTTTTCCAACATTTTCCCTGTTTGCGCTTGCCAGATATACGCCATTTTGTCATTGCCTGCGGTCAAAATGCTGTTGCCATCTGGGGAAAACGCCACCGCCGTCACATACGAAGCATGGGCAATCCATTCATTCATGACCGTACCTGTCCGCACACTCCAAATTTTGACCGATTTATCATAACTCCCCGTCACAATCTGACTGCCATCAGGCGAAAAAGCGGCTGCCGTCACTTGGTCTTGATGCCCAATCAACCGCGCCAAAACCCGCCCATTTGTTGCATCACACACAATTGCAATCCCATCATTGCCCGCCGTCAACACTTTTGAACCATCAGGCGAGAAAGAAACACTCGTCACAAAGGATTGATGCTCCATCAAATTTACCCTAAAAATGGGATTTTTGCTATCACCCAACAAATCGGTCAGATGCGTTTCCTGCAAACCTGCCGAGTAATCCGCATGCCGCGAGAGCTGATATTTGACAATACCCGCCGCCAAAGTTGGATTTTGGGTTTTAAACGTGGCAAATAAAGCTGCATTTTGTTGAGCGCGCTGCTTTTTTTCGGTTGCCAACTGCACTTTTTGTCCATCCGTAATTTTTTGCAATAAATCTTGGTGGAGTTGAGCTGCAATTGACAATTTTTGTTCGGCAGCAGCCATTTTTGCTTCTGCGGCAGAACGCGCCTGCTCTGCTTTAAGGCGTTCTTGATGAATCGCATCGAACAAGCGTTCCCGCAACTCATTGATTTCCAATCGATTTTTATCACGCAACGTCTCTGCATAATCCAGCAAAGAGAGCGCAAATCGATAATCTTTGGATTGAACAACTTGTTGAAATTGTTCCCTCACACATTTGTAATTTTGACAATCTGATTGACTGAATAACCCGCAAATTGGCATCGTAACCAAGGCGGCACAAGCAAGTAACCCTTTTAAGGACATAAATGGAGTATGTTTAACAAATAATTTTGTTGAAAAATTGGGTGTAGTAGTAAGAGGAATCCCCCTTTTGTCTTATGAGGTTTATTTTAATGCTTATGTGTACTGGAATAACGAATGCAAAATTATCAGATATTTTGTATTTATAATTTGTATTAACGTTTTGTTGTATTTTTAGTTGTGAATAATCCATATTAGATCGAATACTTTAATCCAGATCCATACTTTTGCAATGCAGACTTTATTTCTAATTTAAAAAATACATAAAATGAAAAAACAGTATAACAATTGCCCTAAATGCGGTTCTGAGGAATTTATAACGGAGCCAAATCAATATGACGTATTAATTTTTACCGAAAGCGGTTTTGTCGTTCAATCTACGGAGTCGATTGAGGATGCTAAAATATTTTGTAGAGCATGTTCCGCAGAGGTGGATATCTTAAAATCGGTCAAAAAAGTAAGCATGCAGAAGCTGCTTGCTAAGAAGAAGTAATCAATCATAGAAAACTTGCGGCAAGTTGCAACTTGCCGCAAGTTCGTTTTGCATTTCGTAGGTTGATATTATGGCTTGATTTCAAACTTTGCACTTCTCACTAATTCAATGCTATTGTAATTTAAAGCATCTTTAAAGGTAAATTGCCAAAGAGAATATTCTGATAACCTTTTTTCAAAAAATAAAATATTGACTTTCTTTTTTGTATGAATCTGCCACTGTCTAAAAGGATAATACAATTGTCGAATTATCGTATTTTTACTATTTGCATTCTTAGCTTCTATCAATACAATTTGATTTCTGCCTTCGTAACCTGCATCTACTTCTGTTTGAACACTTTCTGTTGTTAACAGATGATTTCCAACATAAAATTCAAACTTTGGAGTGTATTTTCGTCCTCTAATCGTCAAAACTAAACTATCGTCATCCAAAAATGTGCGTATCAAACTGCTCGCATACGCAAAATCCAGATGCTGCATTTCTGAATTGCCGATAAGAGATGTTTCCAATTCAAAATCCAATTTTGAAGTATAAATCAAAGGTTTTTCATCAATTTTTGGAATATCAAGATATCCTTCTCCTTTAACAAGTGCGTATTGCCCATTTTTAGTGGGCAAAATAAATAAACCGTTCTCTTTAAAAATGTCAGGTCTATCCTGTCGTCTATCCTGTTTGCAAAGTACTCTAACTTCTCTTTCGGTTGTTGATTTGAAGTGTGCTGTAGCTTGTTTAATTTGTTCAGCACTCAGAAAAAAAGGTTTTTCATCAAAATCATGCTTACCAATCTCATAAGCGTCAAAAATGCAATGCCAAGGCTTGTGGTTCATACTGATAGTTCGTAATGACAATTTCATTGATTGCACCTCGTTTTTCGCCGTTAGAATTAATAGCTCGATTGGCTGATACTCGATGAAATTGGTGATTTATAAATATGTTTTCAAAAAAATTATCATTTGGGTTTTCATTTTTAGGGTCTGAATTGCTTAACATTAATTTTGCACCTTTTTCAATATGCACCTGATTGAAAAATTGAGCCAATTTAATTTGTTCTGCGTCGCCAAATTCATTTCCTGTATAGGCAGTGAAACTGGCTGTTTTACTAATGGGCTTATACGGTGGGTCAAAGTACACAAATGATTGATTATCAATATTTTGCAAACATTCATCATATGGAGCAATCCGTATATCAGCCTTTTGTAGTAGCTTTGAAACAGACCGAATATTGGCTTCATCTAAAATAGTTGGATTTAAATATTTACCAAAAGGTACATTAAATCCCCCCTTTGAATTAAGCCTAAACAGTCCGTTGAAGCAAGTTTTATTTAAAAAAATCAATTGTGCAGCTCTTTCTATCCAATCATCACATAAATAGTCATAATTTATTTCAAATCGTTCTTCATTAAATTGCGCTCTTACAGCCAAAAATAGCGCATATCTATCTTCTTGTTTTGTTGCATCATATTTTTTTTGATAATTATACAATATATCAATTAAATGCTCAACGTTTTGCTGAATTACCCAATAGGTCAAAATTAAATCCTTATTAATATCCGAAAGATAAGCCATTTTTACATCAAATCGTTGCATTATTTCAAAAAAAACAGCCCCACCTCCTAAAAATGGTTCAAAATACTTTTGAATTTTGCGATTCTGGAGCTCTCGCGGATAATAATCTTCAAATTGATTGAGTAATTGGCTTTTGCCACCTACCCATTTTAAAAATGGTCTTGCTTTCATTCTTTTTTTATTTATAAGTTTTCACAAAAATATGTTAAATTAACATTGTCATTTACTTTTATATTTTGCGGTAGTTAAAAACTCAATCAGACCTAAATCTCTTAAAAATTGAATTTGTTGTCTAATTATCGTTCTAAAATCAACGTTTTCAATCGTTTCAATATAAAAACAATTTGCAATAAATCTTGGCGATTATCCATATTGAACTCGCGGCTACTGCAATAATCTTCCCCAATTAATATGGTAAACCACCAATTTGAACCAATCACATAACTGCCATAAAGCGGTTTGCCATCATTATTAGGATATTGTGCAATCAGCATCGCCGCCAAAGTTTGCGCTTTTTAACCGAAAATATCCTTTCAATCTTTAAAATCATCAGCATCCTATTTCAAAAATTTTCCAAAACGGAAGTGGCTGAATGGGTATTGTGAACGGTTGTATTTTTAAAAACCCGCGACAAAGTTACCAAAAAGATTTAAATTTACGTGCTGAAACACCTTTTTTCAATATTTAAACGCAATCGCCAAGCGATAGGTACGGCGCGGCATTGCGTAATATGCAACCGATTGATAATTCGTATTTAAAAGGTTATTCACCTCAAAACGTGTTTCCATACCACCGATTTTTCCTTTAAAATGCTTTCCAAAACCGAGATTTGCGACGGTAAAAATAGGTAATACATCTAAATTATCCGATGTCGTATACCGTTTTCCAGATATGCTTTGATGATACGTTACAAAAAAAGTTTTATAGGAAAAATGTCCATTCCAACCTGCTTGATGTTTTGGAATATACATTAATTGTTTTAAATTAAAAGCACCACCCATTTGAATCGCCGTACCATAGGCGTAGTGACCTGCCAATTGACCATATCCGTATGGAAATATTTTTTTAAAGGATACACTATTTTCAATGCCTGTGGCGCGTGTTTTTTCGAGGTTGAACGGCTGCCACAAACCGCCTTTCACAGGAATCCATTGAATTTTATCAAGCGTTTGATTACCATAAATCGTTGTAGAACAATCAATTACAATATCCGTATATTTTTTATAAAAATCAATCCCGATTTCTCCACTGTAACCCGATTCTGCTTTTAAATTAAGATTGCCACCTGTTGTCCAATACAAATCATTGAAAGTCGGCAAATTATAATTGCGTGAAAATTGCCCGCGTATCGCCCAATGATTTTTAAATATATTTTTTGAACCCATCGAAAAAGTCAATGGAATCAAGGCGTTATCCACCTTTTCCTGCCGCAAATTGATTGTAAAAGTATTGTTTTTAATATATTCCACTTGATAGGAAGCCAAAGCTGCCCATTTTTGCCGCGTTACAGGTCTGGCATAATTAACGGTTGTTGCCTGATTCAACGTATAATGAATGCCGAGCCGAATATTTTGATTATTTTTTAAAACAAATTGTTGTTCCGCTTCGCCAATAGTGGTTTTGGGTTTGAACTCAGAATGAGCGACTAAATCGCTTTGATATTTTAGATATTCGTCAAAATGCCCGATTCTAATTTTTGTAACGGATTGATTATCAATGTAATTCCATTCGGCGGCGATTCTTGTGGCTCGGTCGATTTGCCGCGCCTCATCATTGCGAGCAGACATGACAGGTGGGATTTGACGGTCTGCCGATTGAAACCATAAATGCGTTTTTAAAATTTGTTTGTCATTGATTTTCAATTCATTATGATTGAAAATATTAGTTTGATGGGCAGCAGCATTCACTTGTTTTTGCAAGGGTTGACCGACTTCTGCAATGTTTTTAAAAACAAAATCATTCGCAGCATTTACTGCATTTACACCGATATTGGTTGCAAAAGCCCCTTTTCGATAAGCAGCAGACACGCCCATCGAATAAGTTTGATAACTTTCAATGGATTGATTTTCAATGATTTGTAAACCATTTTGAGCAGGTGGCGCGTTATCCACGAAAACAGTGCCGCCTATCGCCCCACTGCCAAATAAAGCACTTCCACCACCGTATCTTATCGAAATTTTATTTGCCATGCTCAAAGGCAACATGGAAAAATCGACAATCCCATGCGTACTTGCTTGAATATTTAAACCATTCCAAATCAATGCTGTATGATTTGCCCCCGTTCCGCGCAACGAAATAGAACTTAACCCTGTGCCATAGGATTTCATGGTTGCAGTCGTGTAGGCAGGTAACACGGCGGCAAGATTTTTGCCAGATGTCAAGGTCAATGAATCCAATTCGACCTGAATTTGACCACCTGCGTACCGCGAAAGGCGATTATCGACAATTAAAACAGGATTTAATAATAAAGAATCTTGTGCGCGTAATTCATTGATTATCAATAAATTAATGATTATGAACAAAGCTATATTTTTCAAAGGATATTATTTTTTGCAAAGATACACATTGGAATACGGATTTTACAACACATAGGACACATAGGGGAGATAGGACACATAGATGCACTACGGATTTTAAAACACATAGGACACATAGAGGAGATAGGACACATAGATGCACTACGGATTTTACAACACATAGGACACATAGGGGAGATAGGACACATAGATGCACTACGGATTTTACAACACATAGGACACATAGGGGAGATAGGACACATAGATGCAATACGGATTTTACAACACATAGGACACATAGGGGAGATAGGACACATAGATGCAATACGGATTTTACAACACATAGGACACATAGGGGAGATAGGACACATAGAGGCAACTCTTTTTTAGCATCGAAACCTATGTGTTCTATGTCCTCTATGTGTCCTATGTGTTTAAAAACAGGGTAGCTATAAAAAAAATAAAGCCGTAACAATTCAAACTTTTTAACGTCAAAAGTTATTTATATCGTAGCAAATAATTAACATTGCGCCGACTTTCAAAAGAGGCACGATTTGCGTGTTTTTTAAACAATATTTTTCAAAAAAAATTAAAAAAATCGAGGAAAACCATGGTTCCGAAAGACGAATTTAAAAAATACGCCGTCAAGCATAAGGGCATGTCTTCAATGCACCTTGAAAAATACATGCAAGCGAGCGTTAGTGTGCCGAATATTCACGCTTTTACGCCTGCGGTCATTGAAGAACGGCAGTTGAATGTCGCGCAAATGGATGTTTTCAGCCGTTTGATGATGGATAGAATCATTTTTATGGGCGTTCCCGTCACCGAATATGTGGCAAATGTCATCCAAGCGCAATTGCTTTTTTTGGAATCCACCGACCCAAAACGCGATGTCCAAATGTTTATCAACAGTCCCGGTGGTTCGGTGATTGATGGTTTGGGCATTTACGACACGATGCAGTATGTCGCGCCCGATGTGGCGACGATTTGCACAGGTTTGGCGGCTTCTATGGGTGCAGTGTTGCTCGCAGCAGGAAAAAAAGGCAAGCGTAGTTGCTTGACACACAGTCATATTATGATTCATCAGCCGCTTGGCGGTATGCAAGGGCAGGTTACAGATATGGAAATCAATTATAAGTTGATTAAAAAAATGCAGAAAAATTTATATGAAATTTTGGCACACCATACTGGACAATCTTATGATATTATCGAAAAAGATTGCGACCGCGATAATTGGATGGATGGCGAAACGGCAAAAGCATACGGTTTGATTGATGAAGTATTGAATAAGCGCGACCCAAGAGGTAAAGCCAAAAAATAATTTTTTGAAGAAAAAATTATACGACATACAGCGAATAGAGTGGTTTAAACGCTCTATTCGCTATGTTGCTTTATAGTTTCATTTTTCAAAATAAAAAATAGAAAATGAATAAAAAGACAGAACAATGTTCGTTTTGTTTGCGAACAAAAGCGGAAGTTTCGCTCCTTATTGCGGGACAGCAGGGACATATTTGTGAGCATTGCGCCTCCCAAGCGATGCAATTGGTGGAAACAGAATTGGGTTATGGACCTAATGGCAAAAAATCGGATAAAAATGCACCTCTGAAAAACGGAAATGGCAAAGATGACGCTTGGAAAAGTCCCAAACATACGCCGATGCAATTGAAACAGCATCTGGATGAATACGTGATTGGACAGGAACATGCGAAACGGACGCTTTCGGTAGCTGTGTATAATCATTACAAACGATTGGCGAATATTGATAGGGCAGGAGATGTCGAAATTGAGAAATCCAATATATTATTTGTCGGTAGAACGGGTACGGGCAAAACTTTAATTGCTAAAAGCATTGCAAAGTTACTAAATGTTCCGTTTGCGATTGTCGATGCGACGGTTTTTACAGAAGCGGGTTATGTTGGAGAGGATGTGGAAAGTATGTTGAGTCGGTTGTTGCAAGTTTGCGATTACAATGTGAAAGCGGCGGAACGCGGGATTGTGTATATTGATGAAATTGACAAAATCGCTCGCAAAAATGATAATCCGTCTTTGACCCGCGATGTTTCAGGTGAAGGCGTGCAACAAGCGATGTTGAAAATGTTGGAAGGAACGGAAGTGCAAGTGCCGCCGAATGGTGGGCGCAAGCATCCCGAACAAAAATTGATTAATGTCAATACTCAAAACATTTTGTTTATTTGTGGTGGCGCGTTTGACGGGATTGAAAAAGTGATTGGGCGGCGGATTGGTTCGCAAGGAATTGGTTTTGAAGTGGAAGAAAAAGCGGCAATTGACCGCGATAATTTATTGCAATACGTTAGTCCACAAGACATTAAAGGATTTGGGCTGATACCTGAGTTGGTTGGGCGATTGCCTGTGGTGGCGTATTTAGAACCTTTGGATGTAGAGGCTTTAAAACAAATTTTGGTAAAACCCAAAAACGCGCTGATTAAACAATATCAAAAATTGTTTGAATTGGAAGGCGTTCAATTGCAATTTTCTGCGGAAGCAGTCGAATATATTGCGCAAACGGCACTGGATTACAAACTCGGTGCGCGCGGTTTGCGGTCTATTTGCGAAGCGATTATGAACGATTTGATGTTTGATTTGCCGTCGAAACGCGATATTCGGCATTTCACTTTGACGCGAGAATATGCAGAAGCGAAATTGACTCGAACCAAATCGATGCACTTGAAAGCGGCTTAATCAATGAAGTGTTATTTTTGAAACACATAGTTCACATAGGGGGACATAGGACACATAGGGGCAATTATCGTCCCTATGTGTCCTATGTCCTCCTATGTGAACTATGTGTCCAATGTGTCCAATGTGTCCAATGTGTCCAATGTGTCCTATGTGTCCTATGTGTCCTATGTGTCCTATGTGTCCTATGTCCTCCTATGTGAACTATGTGTTTACCGTTTGGAGCAGAAAAAAATAGCTATGTATCAACAAACCTTTTTGTTGCGCCAAATTTTGTGGCGATTATCGATTCCTTATGCTTTGTGGATGCTCTGCCGACTTGTTTTTTACGCGGCAAATCGCTCTATTTTGCCAACGCCGACTTGGGCGGAATGGGCTTGGGGCATTCGTTTTGATACGTGTGCTATCGTGTATATCAATGCTTTATGGATTTTATTAATTTTAATATTTAATTTTTTCTTTTTAAACACGACTCGCTTTCCAAGAACACAAGGTTTCAAAGAGCGTTTTTTTAAAATCATTTTTATAATCAGCAATTGCGTTGGACTGGCTGCGGAAATTACGGATATTGGTTATTTTCGATTTGCTAATCGCAGAACGATATTAAGTGATTTTAGCCTTTGGAAAAATAATATTTCGATGCTGACGGGCATGATTGGGGAATATTGGTATTTAGGAATTGGCTTTTTAGGATTGGTTGGGGCAATATCTTATGGTTATGATACATTTGAAATCAAAAATCGCCCTATAAAATTTGGTTTTTTGCCTCAATTTTTGGTTTTTATAATGTCTGTGGGCATTTTTATCGTTGGTGCAAGGGGTGGTTTGCAACTCAGACCGTTAACGCCCCTCAATGCGGCGGAATATACACACGATATGCGCTTGATGCCGTTTGTTTCAAATACAACGCTCAACCTCATCTACGCTACTCAACAACGATTCCTAACCGTTCCCAAATACATGAATGATTCGATTGCGGAAAAAACATATCCAATTTTTCAATATTCTACATCAACCGAACCGATGCGGCGGTTGAATGTGGTCGTGATTGCATTGGAAAGTTTTGGAAAAGAATATTCGGGTTTATACACGCCTGAACATCAAGGTACTTTATCAGGATTCACCCCATTTTTAGATTCTTTGGCACGCGTAAGTTACTCCTGTTCAATGAGTTATGCTAATGGATTGCGCTCGACGCAAGGCATTGTGGCACTCTCGGCAGGCTTGCCCGCGTTTATGGATGACCCTTATATGTTTTCAGCTTATCAGACGAATCCATTAGATGGCATTTCAGGACTTTTAAAACAAAAAGATTATACGACTGCCTTTTTTCATCTTTCTAATCCCGGTTCGATGGATTTTGATAAATTCACTAAACTCATTGGTTTTCAACGGTTTTATGACAAACGAATGTATCCAAATCCTCAACAATATGATGGGCAATGGGGCATTTGGGATGAACCCATGTTTCAATTTATGGCGGATACAATGAATCAATTTCCACAACCTTTTTATACTTTTTGTTTTACTTTAACTTCTCATCATCCCTATCGTGTACCCGATTTTTTTGAAAAACAACATCCAGATATAGACGCGTTGCATCGCAGCGTTCTTTATACGGATACTGCTTTAAAACATTTTTTTGAAAAAGCCTCTAAAATGGCTTGGTTTAAAAACACGTTGTTTGTGATTGCGGCAGACCATACAGGCGCGGGTACGTACATTGACGCGTATCAAACCAAAGTGGGGCGATATAAAATACCGATTTTATTTTATAAGCCAAATGAAATTACGCCAAAAGTCGCTGACCGCGTTTGTCAACAAATTGATGTATTGCCATCAATCATGGATTTTTTGAAATATGACAAACCGTATTTATCCTTTGGGCGTAGCGTTTGGTCCAAAACACCCGAAAGTTATGCGTTTCAATACGAAGAATCTCTATTTCAAATTGAAAATGATAAATATGTTTTATTTTTCGATGGAACAACGGTTCAACGGATTCATGACGTACAACGTGATACTTTTTTACAAAATAATCTTTTAAATCAACCGAATGTACCAACCGATTCTTTAACCAATATTCTAAAATCAATTATCCAACAACATCATAAAGCAATGATATTCAATCAATTAACGCCCAAAAATTAAAATCCATTGGGCTGTATCAACCATATTTCTAAATCTTTTCCCAAACGTAACAGTGCGCGATACGAACGACCTATTTTACACATATATAATCGATGCGCTTTAAATTCGGTTAGAACGCGCTCTACTTCTGGACGAAATCGGTTAGCCCGTTTGCTAAAAGTCATCACTTGCACTTTATTAGTCAAATCCCGATACGGAGCTAATTCCCAAGTAACTTCCATTTCTTTAGCGTTCATCAATTTTTTTAATTTTTTCAAAAAAGCAGATGGGTCTTTAACAATTGGTTCTGGATTAAATTTGCCTCTTTCCGCCAAATAATCTTCTAAATGAACATCTATGGCATCATAAGACTGATTCTGCATAGATGGCACATACCAAAAAAGACAACCCATATTCTGTGTAAAATACCCATTTTCAGCTTTATACACTTGATGACTTTTTATTGTAAGTGAATCAGGAAATGTTTTTTTACAATCATAACTCAACATTGCATTTAAATGGCATTCAAAAAATGGTTTAATCGTGTTAGGCACTTGATATTGAAAAAGGAGCATCGGTGCATTTGGATTCAAAACCCTACTTTCAGCAGGCAGTTTTTCGATAGTATTTTCATAAGTGGAATTTATGCGAGCAACTGCCAAAGTATCCGTACCAATTGTAGTACACCAATCGGGCGAATGATAGACCCACATGGGCATTTTTTTAAATACATGTAATATTTGTTGCTGTATAATTGTATCAGCACAAAGCACTTGCAACTGTATTTTTTCCTCTTGGAAGGGATATTCCCAAGTGGGTCGCACTGTCCAAATCACTTTTAAACTGCCTTTTTGAAGCATGGATTGGATTAAAAGCGTGTCAGGAAGGGCGAATTTAACCCATCGCTGAAACCCTTTTTGCCCTCCTTGAAAAGTGGGTTCTTTGGCAATTGCCTTGAAAACCCGTGAAGGCGGCGTAAGGGCGTATGGAGGAATCACCTCTTGTTGCGCAAAAGCATTTGAAAAAGTGAAAAATAAAAAAAAGTATAATGTTTTTATTTTATTCATAAAACGTGGTTTTCGTTGAATTTTTTTTAGATAAAATGTAAATAATTGAAAATCAGCAAATTAACTTGCGTCAAGTTTTAAACTTGACGCACCTTTTGTTAAACGATTTATCTTTAATTTTTGTCCAATAATTGGCGCATATTTTCCATATTTTCATCCAACATTTTATCTCGCGCCACTATCTTTTTCGGCAATTCTTGTTCCGTCCCTGCATAAGTGGCGGGCATAATGAAATCACTTGTAGCCGAATCCTGCTCATTTAGGATATAGAGTCGGTCTATCCCGTAGCCACAAAAATAATGTGCTTCTGATTTTTGTAGCGATTCCACCAAAAATTTTTCAAAAATATGGAGTGCTTTAGTCAGTTGCTCCTTTTTGAGACTTATATTAGTTTGAATCGTATCCGCATTTCAGAATAAAATTTTGCCTTCTTGAAGTGAACTATCATTTGATTGCGCAGCACCGAAAAACGGTAGGCATAAACATACATAAGCTAATTTTTTCATTCATTTTAATTTTTAAAACAGTTTGTAATTTGAATACAGCTTTAAAGCATAGATTCACTGTATTCAATCATTTCACATCAATAATACAATTATTTTTTCATCTTGAATAAAAGGTCGTAATTTTCATTTTTTTAGTATTTTTGCGATTCAAAAGGGAGTTAACTTTTTAAAATCCATTGAAAATGAAGGAATTACAACAAGCATACATCCGCAAAATTCGTTTTAAAAATTACAAAAGTATTAAAAATTTAGAAGTGGATTGCCACCCCGGATTGAATATCATTATCGGGCAAAATGGGAGTGGCAAGACGAATTTTGTACAAGCTATTCATAGTGTATTTTCTGCGAAGTTACATTACGACTTACCAGTTGGCTTTGAATTTGGTTTTGACTTTATCAGTGACAAAAATGCACTACAACAATGGACTGGTGTTATTAAGGAAAATATAATTGATAATCAATTTAATAAACATAATAGAATAACTATTTATGAATCTAAATTGAGCATCAAGGAATCAAAAATTGAGAGCGACGGCTTTTTTCATCAAAATATTGTAAAGGAATTGCTACCCATTTGGGATTATCAAGACAGTACCTTATCGCATGAAATCATTTCATTTGGATTGCCTACGCAATTGAAATATTTGAATAAATTAGATGTTATTGGAATAGGCGTTATCATGCTTGGCGGAGTTGAGGGGGCAATGGTTTATATTTATTATTCATATGAAAGTAATTTGAATTATTTTGAGCCACTTATGCTCTCACATAAGAAACAGATGATACGACATATTAAAAAGCATTTCAAAATAAATGTTACGCTTTTAAAAAATTTACAACAATTTTCGCCAATTAAGGATTATCGCATTTCACAAGGCTATAATATCCAAGAAAAAGAGGATGGTTTTGTTGTTAATCACGTTATTCTTGAATTTTTTGTCAATGATAATTGGTATTCTTGGGAACAATTATCAGATGGAACGAAAAGGCTTTTTTATATTATTGCAAAAACGTTAAATGCTGGCTATTTAGTGATGCTTGAAGAGCCTGAACTGGGGGTTCACCCTGACCAATTATACAAATTAATGGATTTTCTAAAAGAGCAATCCAAAAACAAACAAATTATCATCACCACACATGCGCCTGATGCCTTGAATATATTGACTAACAATGAATTACATAAAATAATTATCACTCATTTTGATAATGAAAAAGGGACGCTCATGCGCCATTTATCACCGCAAAAAATCAAAAAAGCGCGGTTATATATGAGTACAGAAGGGTTGGCATTAAAAGATTATTGGGTACATTCTAACCTTGAAGCATTGGATGAAACAACAGAAGATTAAAATTGGTATCGTCGGAGAACATCCGCAAAATGATTCTGAAGCATTGCTGCATTTGCTGACCCCAAAAGTTTGTAAAAATGTTCAGTTTTTGCCCATTGTTAAGAATTTGCGTGGAAGCGATTTTGACGATGAAGAAAATGGCGGTGCGTCCAAAAAGTTTCTAAAACTCTTGCAAAGCGAGTTTATAGATGCAAAATTGGAAAAAGTCATTTTTTTACGCGATGCTGATGAAATTATTTCGGATAAGCTGATTCAAAAACAGCATAAACGGGATAAATGGTTTAAACAAGCCACTGATAAAATTCAAGGAAAAGGGCTGTTTTTTTTGGCAGTTTATGAAATGGAAGCCTTGATAATCGCAGATATAAAAACTTTTGATAAAATGTATAATGTTAAAACAAAAGAAGTTGGCAATCCAATGAAATGTTTTGACCCAAAAGCGTATTTGAAAAAATATAGTGCCAAAGCCAAACGCGGCGTGTATGAGGAAAAAGATGCGCCCGAAATTTTTAAAAAATTAGATTTTAAAATGGTTTATGATAAGCATTGTGGAGAACGCAGTTTTAAAGCATTTGCGGATGAATTAAAAGCTAAAAGCATTATTGATTTTGAAATCAAGTAGTTGAGAAATTAGCAACGATTCCCAAAGCGGAAACTGCTGATTTCCCGACTCCAACTTTATGCTTTCAACAACGCTATTATTTTTTCATCTTGAATCGCCGCATCATTTTGTAAAAACAATGCTTTTGCCAAAATCATATATAACGTATCATCATCATTGATAGGCAAACGTAATTTTTTATTCTTTTTGAGGTCGGCAATTAATGTTCTCTAAATGCCTGTCTTTCGGGTTGAATGATGTTATTTTTCCAAAGATAATCTTGCCATTGTTGAATCGTATCTTCTTGATTTTCAATAGGATGCCACAATTTTAACACATCTTTGGGTCAAAATGATAGGGTTCATCTGTAACCGTCCATAATCCTGTTGCTTTGACGATGAAACTATTTTTTTTTAACGTCACTAAGGCTTCTAATGCCATATTCCCAATCGCAGCCGATTTTGGTCTCACCCATTGTCGTTTCGTATAAGCCTTTTCAATAATCAAGCAGTTATTGGTGAATGCTATCAATGCACTCCCACCATTAAAACAATGATTTTCAAGGGTCTGCATGGATAGCCTAAAAGCATTTCTCTGTAAAAAGAGGGCTACTTTTTCTTTTTACAGAGAAATTAGAAGAAAAAATACTTGGTTTTCGATGAAAAACGTTCCATGAAAACCATGCGTGTCGCATCACCAACCCGCGTATCTGTGTTCCAATTATATCCTAATTTGTAACATTAAAATAGAAGCGAAGTGCCTATATTTGCGGCTCATTAAAATTTCAATTAACATGCAAACCATCCTTAAAACCCAACAAGCCGAATTGAGTAATTTCATCGGCGGGAAAAAAATGTCGAGTCAAACGGAACGTTGGCAAGAAGTCATTTCTCCAATAGATGGCAAATTATTAGCCTCTGTACCCATGTCAACCCGAGCCGATTTAGAATTAGCAGTTGCGGCTGCCAAATCTGCTTTGCCTACATGGTCTAAAATGCCGATAAAAGAACGCGTACAAGTCTTTTTTCGATATAAAAAATTGTTGGAAGATAACATGCAGTCATTGACTGCCTTGATTTGTTCAGAAAATGGCAAAACCGAAGACGAAGCGCGGGCAGAAATCGAAAAAAGTATTGAATTGACCGAATTTGCTTGCGCGATGCCGCAATTGGTTGCGGGCGAAGTTTTGGAAGTGAGTCGAGGCGTAGAATGTCGTACCGAGCGTTATCCTGTCGGCATTGTGGGCTGCATTGTGCCTTTTAATTTCCCTGCGATGGTTCCTAATTGGACGATTCCTAATGCGTTAGTGCTTGGAAATGTGATGATTATGAAACCTTCTGAAAAAGTGCCTTTGACTTTGATGCGCCTTGCAGAATTATTGCAAGAAGCGGGTTTGCCCGATGGCGTGTTGAATCTTGTGCAAGGCGACCGCGATATTGTGGAGGCGATTTGTCAGCATCCTGCGATTGAAGCGGTTTCATTTGTGGGTTCTACGAAGGCGGCAAAAAACGTTTATCGCCAATCGACGGCGCATTTGAAACGGTGTTTGGCACTTGGCGGCGCGAAAAACCATTTAATTGTGTTGCCTGATGC
This sequence comes from Chitinophagales bacterium, assembly GCA_013298955.1. Lineage (GTDB taxonomy): Bacteria > Bacteroidota > Bacteroidia > Chitinophagales > Saprospiraceae > JAAFJT01. The sequence goes on along the minus strand of JAAFJT010000042.1, from coordinate 2,409 downwards.
CCATCCTGAGATGACGGCTTCCAATATTGTGGCATCGATGTCGGGCTGTGCGGGGCAGCGGTGCATGGCTGCGTCGGCGATGATTTCGGTTGGACAGACCGATCATATCATAGAATTGGTTTGTGCAGAGGCGCGAAAAATTGTTGCGGGCGACAATTTGGGTGCTGTTATTTCGGCAGAATCCCAAAAACGCATCGAAAAATACATCACCGATGCCGAAAAACAAGGCGCGAGCATCTTAGTCGATGGCAGAAAAACGGTGGTGAAAGGGAAAGAAGGCGGTTTTTATGTCGGACCAACCGTGATTGATTACGTGAAACCTGATATGGCGATTGCGCAAGAGGAAATTTTTGGACCCGTGATTGCGATTATTCGGACTCAAGATATGGATGAAGCATTGGCGATAGAGAACGCGAATCCGTATGGAAATGCTGCTGCGGTCTTTACGCAGAACGGCGGATGGGCGCGTTATATCATGGAACGTGCAGAATCGGGTATGATTGGAGTGAATATTGGCGTTCCTGTGCCGCGAGAACCGTTTTCTTTTGGGGGGTGGAATGAATCAAGGTTTGGAACGGGCGATATTACAGGGAAAAGTTCTATTGAATTTTGGACTAAATTAAAAAAAATTACGACGAAATGGAATCCAACTTCTCGAACGGGTTGGATGTCGTAAGCAATATATTAAAAATACCTAATTCTGATGAGTTTGGGTATGATGGCAACGAGTATGCTCCTTTTTTTGCATTGAACATCCAGTAATTGGCGATAAAACGCCTTGCTAAGGGGGAATTGATTTGGTATGGGGCGCATTTTAACCCCATATCGAATCAATAAGACCGATTCATCTCTACAAACACCGTTTGACCTTCCAATTTTAAGAAAATCCAATCATGATTCGTGAAAATTCGTAAAATTCGGGACCAAAGGATTAATTTTGTATTTTTTGTGCTAAAAAAATATTTTATTTTATGCCACTGAGTTGGAACGAAATTAAATCCCGCGCCATTACCTTTTCGCGCACTTGGGCGGACGAAGCCAGTGAACACGCCGAAGCAAAATCCTTTTGGGATGATTTTTTCAATGTTTTCGGGATTTCGCGGCGGCGCGTTGCGTCGTTTGAATGGGCTGTCAAAAAGGCGAATTCCAAACAAGGTTTTATTGACCTCCTTTGGAAAGGCGTGATGCTCGTCGAACACAAATCAAAAGGCAAAGATTTGGACAAAGCCGCCCAACAAGCCAAAGATTATTTCACAGGTCTCAAAGAACATGAATTGCCAAAATATGTATTAGTCTCTGATTTTCAACGATTTAGATTATACGATTTGGATACAAGTGTTATACACGCTTTTGAATTAAAAGATTTTGTTTCCAATATTCAACTTTTTGGATTCATCGCGGGTTACGAAAAGCGCGTTTACCGCGACCAAGACCCTGTAAATATCGAAGCCGCAGAACGCATGGGCAAATTGCACGACGCGCTCAAAGCGAGTGGTTATACGGGGCACGCATTAGAAGTTTATTTAGTTCGATTGTTATTTTGCCTGTTTGCGGACGACACAAGTATTTTTGAACGAACCCAATTTCAAGATTATATTGACCGCCACACCAAAACGGACGGCAGTGATTTGGCGATGCACTTGGCGTTATTGTTCCAAGTGTTGAATACGCCGAAAGCATTGAGACTCAATACGTTAGATGAATCTTTGGATGCGTTTCCGTATGTGAATGGCAAATTATTTGAAGAAATGTTGCCCTTTGCGGCGTTCAATACGCAAATGCGTGAAATGTTATTATTTGCTTGTGGGCTGGATTGGAGTAAAATTTCACCTGCAATTTTTGGTTCGATGTTCCAAACGGTGATGAATCCGCAAGAACGGCGCAATCTCGGGGCGCATTACACGTCGGAAATCAACATTCAAAAATTGATAAAACCGCTATTTTTAGATGATTTGTATGTTGAATTTGCCAAAATCAAAGGTCATAAACCCCGATTAAACGAATTTCATCGCAAAATCGCCCAATTGCGTTTTTTAGACCCCGCGTGTGGATGCGGCAATTTTTTAATTGTGACGTATCGGGAATTGCGCGATTTAGAACTCTTGGTTTTGAAGGAACTCTATCAAAATCAATTAGTTACAAATATAGATTCGATTATCAATGTGGATGTGGATCAATTTTACGGCATTGAATATGATGAATTTGCGGTTCGGATTGCGGAAGTGGCGATGTGGTTGATTGACCATCAAATGAATCTGAAAGTGAGTCATGCGTTTGGACAGTATTTTGCGCGGTTGCCGTTGCGCAAAGCCGCTAAAATCGTGCATACCAACGCTTTACGTATAGATTGGAAAACAATTGTGAATCCGAATGAATTGAGTTTTATTTTGGGAAATCCGCCATTTGTGG